>DAIRFU010000537.1:0-5006 GCA_036794935.1 Kofleriaceae bacterium
GACCGCCCGCTTGAGGATGTCGACCGACGGCTTGTGCTCGAGCGAGTCGATGACCGCGTAGAAGGCGACCAGGACGAAGCCCTCGCCGGCCGCCATCTCGAGCGCGACGTGCTCGGCCCACGAGCCGCCCATCATGCCGGTCGACAGGAAGCGCACGGCCGCGTGCGCGGGCCTGGGCTGGCATCCCAGCATCATCATGATGCGCAGGAAGTTATCGACGTGCTGCATCTCCTCGAGCGACTGGCGCGCGAGGAACTTCGCCGCCTCGAGATCCGGCGCGTCGTACAGCCAGTGACCGACCTGGATGCCGGTGACCTCGCCGTAGAGGAATTGATTGAACATCCACTCGAGCAGCTCGCGATCGCGAACCGGATCGAGCTTGGCCCCGCCAAAGTCGAACGTCATCTCCTCGCGCGTCAGCAGCATCGGGCTCTGCGCGCAGGATAGCACCGGGCCTGGTGGCCCGATCGGACTATTCCTCGTCGGACTCGGGCTTGTTTTCGGCCGGCCGGCGGCGCTTCCACCGCGAGCCTACCGGGCGGGCCGCATGGAAGTGCGGACCGTGAACCGTGCAGCCTGGATACTGCTGCGAGATCGAGCGAGCCTCCTGCATCGCGATGCTGCCCGTTCGATCGTCCTCGTGCTGGACCGGGGTCCCGCACTCGGGGGGCTGAAACGAGATCGTCGACTTCCCGGTGGATTCGTCGACGGACACGAAGACACGCTCGGGACTGCCCTTAAGTCGCAGCGCTGCTGCCATTTATCATGCCTCCAGGTCCGGTTCTGACACGGTCTCCCAGCCACGGCGCGCCGCGAGATTCGCGATGCGGGCGAGCTGGTCGAGCTGTTCGGGCTCGAGCTTGGTCTTGATCCGCGCGAGCACCTGACGCCGCGCTTCGCGGATCGTGCCAGGCCATGCACCGACGATATCGCGCTCCTGCGCGTGCAGCTGACGCACGTACTCCTGCGACCAGGTCTGGCCGATCGACGTCGCGAGCGACGCCAGCTCGGCCGGAACCTCGATGACGGGGCGCACGTTGCTGTTCGCCGGCTGCCCGTCGGGCGTGCCGACGGGCTCGTGGCTGAGCTCCTCAGCGGCCACGACGACGATCGCCACCGCGGTCGTTGCCACGGAACCCGCCGCCACCACCGCCGAAGCCACCGCCGCCTCCGCCGCCACCGCCGCGCGGGCGCTCCTGCGCGATGTCGACGCGGAGCGAGCGCCCCTCGAAGTCCTGGCCATTGAGGTTCGCGATCGCCTTCTCTGCACCTTCAGCGGTTGCCATCTCGACGAAGCAGAACCCACGCGACTGACCGGTCATCCGGTCGAGCATCAGGGCAACCTCGCGAACCTCGCCGCAGGTCGAAAAACGCTGCGAGATGAGATCTTCGGTGGCGTGAAACGGGAGGTTACCAACGTACAAACGATTCGACATTTCGGACTGTTCTCTCTGGCGGCTCGAAAATAGACGGACGCCAACCAGCCGCACGGAAGGCGAAGTCCTGATCGCCCTCAACGAGACGAGCCCCCGGGATGTAGCACGCGGGTGTCAGCGGAACAACACTGCCGCGGCAGCCTGCGCGCGGGCACGCACTTTTCCGAGATCCAGCGTCATTAGCGCGCGTTCGCGCACGACGACGCGTCCGTCGACGGCGACGTGCCGGACATCGCATGATTTGGCCGCGTACGCGATCTGCGACCAGGGATTTGCCGTCGGGACCGTATGGAGCGGCGTCACGTCGACCGCGATCACGTCCCCGCGCTTGCCGAGCTCGAGCGAGCCAATCTGCCCCGCGAGCCCGAGCGCTTCGGCGCCGCCGCGGGTCGCGAGGCGCACCGCCTCGGGAGCGGGCAGGGTGCGCGGGCCGACGCGCGGCTTGTGAAGCAGCGCGACGAGGCGCAGCTCGGTGAAGCCATCGAGGTTGTTGTTGCACGGCGCACCGTCTGCGCCGAGCGCGCACGAGACGCCCGCCGCGATCAGCTCCGGCAACGCGCAGATTCCGGACGCGAGCTTGAGGTTGGAGGATGGGCACGTGCACACGTGCGCGCCGCGCGCCGCGAGCAGCGCGCGCTCGTGATCGGACAGGTGGACGCCGTGGGCCACGCACGTGTGCGGACCGAGCAGGCCGAGCTCGTCGAGCACGACGATGTTGTCCTTGCCGAAGCGCTCGCGCACGAGCGCGACTTCGCCCTTGTTCTCGCTGGCGTGGGTGTGGATGCCGACGCCGCGCGCCTTCGCCTGCGTGCCGACCTCGCGGAGCAGCTCGTCGGTGCAGGACAGCACGAACCGCGGCGCGTACGCATAGCGCAGGCGGCCGCCGGCCGTGTCGTGCCAGCGCGCGATCAGCCGCGCCGACTCGTCGAGCGAGTGCTTCGTCGTCTCGCGCAGCCCGGGCGGGATCAGCGGATCGGGCGCGTCCATCATCGCCTTGCCGATCGTCGCGCGGATGCCCGCGTGCTCGGCGGCGGCGAAGATCGCATCGGTGTGATGCACCGTCGCCATGTCGAGGATCGCGGTGGTGCCACCGAGCAACAGTTCCGCACATGCGAGCTCTCCCGCGGCGGCGGCGGCCTCCTCGTCGAGTGCGGCCTCGTAGGGCCAGATCACCTGGCGCAGCCAGTCGAGCAGCTCGAGATCATCGGCGCGACCGCGCGCGAGCGTCTGCACCGTGTGGACGTGCGCCTGCACGAGCCCGGGCATCACGACGCAGCCGGTGCAGTCGAGGATCGAGTAGTCGCTCGTCTGCGGGGTGTACGCGCCGCCGATGTGGACGATCACGCCGTCCTTCGTCGCGACGTCGCCGGCGAGCACGCGGTGCTCGGGGTCGATCGTCAGGATCGTCCCGCCTCGAAAAATGGTTTCGGTCATGGCAGCTCGCGTCCCGAAAAGCTATCCGGGAGCAGCTGCGCGAGCGTCCACGTGCGCCGTTCACCGCGCGGATTGATCGCGATCACGAGCACGCGCTCCGGATCGGCTGCGAGCTCGCGCAGCACCTGGCGGCAGCCACCACACGGCGACGACGGCGGCGACGCATCGGTGCACACCGCGACCGCCTCGAGCTCGCGCGCGCCGGCCGCGACGCCGGCCGCGATCGCGTTGCGCTCGGCGCACACGCACAGGGGATAGGACGCGACCTCGACGTTGACGCCCTCGAAGATCCGGCCGTTCATCTGCACCGCCGCGCCGACCTTGAACTTCGAGTACGGCGCGTACGCCTGCTGCTGCACCGCCTTCGCGCGGGCCTCGAGCGCGTCCGTCGTCATCCCGCCAGCTCTCCGCGCGCGGCGAGCCCGGCGAGGATCGCGTCGAGCAGCTGCTCGAACGTCGCGCGCACGCGCGTCGCGGTCTCGGTGACCTCGGCGTGCGACAGCTCCTGGCCGCTGATGCCCGCTGCCTGGTTCGTGATGCACGAGATGCCGATCACGCGCGCGCCCATGTGGCGAGCGACGACGACCTCGGGCACCGTCGACATGCCGGTGGCATCGGCACCGAGCCCGCGCAGCATCTGGACCTCGGCGGGCGTCTCGTAGGTCGGCCCCGGCATCGCGACGTACACGCCCTGCTCGAGGTGGATCCCGGCGGACGCCGCGACCTCCCTGACCAGCGCCTGCAGCTCCGGCGCGTAGGCACGCGTCATGTCGGGGAACCGCGGGCCGAGCCGTTCGTCGTTCGGGCCGCGCAGCGCGTGATCGCGCAGCAAGTCGATGTGGTCGCGGATCAGCATCAGCGTGCCGGGCGGCCACGCCGGGTTCACACCGCCCGCCGCGTTCGTGATGACGAGGACCTTCGCGCCCAGCGCGATCAGCACGCGCGCCGGAAACGACACGGTCTGCGCACTGTGGCCCTCGTACATGTGGACGCGGCCCTGCATCGCGACGCAGCGCACGCCGCCCCGCTCGCCGAGCACGAGGCAGCCCTTGTGGCCGACGACGTGCGACTGGGGGAAATGAGGGATATCGCCGTACGGGATGCGGGTGGCGCGGTCGAGCTTGTCGGCGTACGCGCCGAGGCCCGAGCCCAGGATCAGGCCGACCTGCGGCGCGGCGCTCACGCGGCTCCTCACGGCGGCGGCCGCGGCCTGCACGCGGTCGTAGAGCGTGTCGGCGCTCACCGGATCACCTCGAGGATGCGCGAGGTGCGGAGTGGCGGGGCGGGGCGGTCGGCGGGCTCGATCACGAAGGCAGCCGTGATCATCGCACGCGCCTCGGCGACCCTGCCATCTTCCGGCGGCATGCCGTGGTGGAGGGTGATCTGCGGCGGTGCGCCGGGCTCGATGACCTCACCGAGGTAGGCATCGATCACGAGGCCGGCGGCGGGGTCGATCGCGTCCTCCTTCGTGCGGCGGCCGGCCCCGAGCACGAGCGCCGCGATGCCGAGCGCCTCGCTGTCGATCGCGACGACGCGGCCGGGCGGCAGGCCGAGCTCGGTGCGGTGCGCCGGCGTCCCCAGCACGCTGCCCGGCGCGTCGCACACGCGCGGGTCGCCGCCCTGCGCCGAGACGACCTTGCGGAACACCTCGAGCGCGGAGCCGTCGCCGAGCACGCGCTCGATGCGCGCGCGGCCCTCGGCCGGATCCTTCGCGACGCCGGCGAGCATCAGCATCTCGGCGCCGAGCACGCAGGTCAGCTCGCGCGTGTCGGCAGGTCCACCGCCGCGGAGGACCTCGATCGACTCGCGGATCTCGAGCGCGTTGCCGATCGTGCGGCCGATCGGCGCCTCCATGTCGGTCAGCACGCAGGTGACGCGCTTGCCGTTGCCGTGGCCGATCGTGCGGATCAGCTCGCACAGCGCACGCGCGTTCTCGATCGTCTTCATGAACGCGCCGCGCCCGACCTTGCAGTCGAGCACGAGTCCGTCGATGCCCTCGGCGAGCTTCTTGCTCATGATCGACGACGCGATCATCGGCAGCGATTCGACGGTGGCGATGACGTCGCACAGCGCGTAGAGCCACTTGTCGGCGGGTGCGATCCGCGCGATCTGGCCGATCAAGCACACACCGATGGC
>DAIRFU010000538.1:0-5004 GCA_036794935.1 Kofleriaceae bacterium
CTCGCTGCTCTGATCGATGCAGGTCCGCGTGCCCGCCGGATCGCAATCCGTGCTGACGACGCAGGAGTCGCCGATCTCGCTGCCGCAACCGGCGAGCACGAGCGCGAGCACGACGAGGGACCTCATGAGCGGGCGCATCCTAGCGGCCGATTGGACCGCGGGCAAGGCAAGGGCGTTGCCTGTATAAGAGGCCCATGCGCGCAGTCGTCCAGCGGGTCTCCCGCGCGTCCGTGACGGTCGACACCCGCACGACCGGCGCGATCGACCGCGGCCTGCTCGTCCTGCTCGGGGCGGGAGCCGGCGACGGCCCGGCCGACCTCGCCTATCTCGTGGACAAGGTCGTCAACCTGCGGATCTTCCCCGACGACGCCGGCAAGATGAACCGTTCGGTCCTCGACGTCGGCGGGGGCGTGCTCGTCGTCTCGCAGTTCACGCTCTACGGCGACGCCCGCCAGGGCCGCCGGCCCGCGTTCACCGGCGCGCTCGAGCCCACCGCGGCCCGGGCGCTGTACGAGCAGGCGCTGACCGCGATCCGCGTTGCCGGGGTCACCCGCGTCGAGGCAGGCGAGTTCGGCGCCGATATGAAGGTCGAGCTGCTCAACGACGGCCCCGTCACGATCCTTCTAGATTCTCGCAAGCTCTTCTAGCGGTTAGCCACGCGGAGGCGGTAGGTTCGGAACCGGCGCGCGATGAAGGTCAGGTTCTGGGGAGTCCGCGGCTCCATCCCGGTACCCGGGCGGGCCACCAACCGGTACGGCGGTAACACGTCATGTGTCGAGGTCCGCCCCCATGGCGCGGCGCCGATCATCATCGACGCGGGCACCGGCATCCGGAAGCTCGGCAAGTCCCTGCTCGAGGGCGCGTTCGGCGACGGCAAGGGCTCCTGCTCGATCCTGATCAGCCACACGCACTGGGACCACGTGCAGGGCCTGCCGTTCTTCTCGCCGCTGTACCGGCCCGGCAACCGCATCCACATCTTCGCGCGCCAGCGCGACATGCACCTCGAGGCCGTGTTCAGCCAGCAGCACGACGCGGCGTACTTCCCGGTGCCGCTCGCCGCGATGCAGGCGGACATGCGGTTTCACGAGCTGATCGAGGGCGCGTCGTTCGACATCGGCAAGGCCAAGGTCACCTGCGCGCGCCTCAACCACCCGTGGGTCGCGATCGCCTACCGCGTCGACGTCGACGGCGCGTCGGTCGTCTACTGCTCCGACACCGCGCCGTTCACGGACATGCTGCTCGGCCGCGACTTCATCGAGCGCCCGCCGGACTTCGGCACGCTGCCGCCGCCGATCCTGGGCGAGCTGAAGGCCATGCGCGCCGGCGTCGTCGCGCTCGCGAAGAACGCCGACCTGCTGATCTACGACACCCAGTTCACCCCGGACGAGTACAAGGTGCGGCCGCACTGGGGCCACTCGCGGCCCGACGATGCGATCGAGATCGCGCGCGAGGCCAAGGTCAAGCAGCTCTGCCTGTTCCACCACGCGCCGCTGCGCTCCGACGACGAGAACGATCAGATCCTCGCCCACTACCGCGAGGTCACCCAGGCCGATTCGTTCGGCCTCGTCAGCGCGTACGAGGGCCTCGAGATCCCGCTCGGAGATGGCCCGTGAAGATCAAGTTCTGGGGCGTGCGCGGCTCGATCCCGGCTCCCGGTCCGGAGACCAACCGCTACGGCGGCAACACCGCGTGCGTGTCCGTGACCACCGCGTCGGGTGGCCTCGTCATCATCGACATGGGCACCGGCCTCATGCACCTGGGCAACGCGCTGATGGCCAGCGCCTTTGGCAAGGGCCAGGGCAAGGCGACCATCCTGCTCTCGCACACCCACTGGGATCACATCCAGGGCCTCGGCTTCTTCCCGCCCGTGTTCGTGCCCGGCAACCAGTTCACCGTGTGGGGGCCCGGTGATTCCTCGAAGATCCTCGAGCAGATCCTCGAGGGCCAGATGGACCCGAACTTCTCGCCGCTGCAGACCCTCAAGAACCTCGCCGCGTCCTTCGACGTCAGTGCCGTCGCGTGCGGCACCCCGTTCTCCGCCGACGGCCTGACCATCAGCGCGCGCGAGCACCCGCATGGCGCGACCAAGGCGCTCGCGTTTCGCATCGAGGAGGCCGGCCGCGTGTTCGTGTACGCGTCCGACGTCGGCTATCCCGATGGGGGCCCCACCGCCGCCGCGATCGAGCACTACCGCGGGGCCGACGTGCTGCTCCACGACTCGACCTATCGCCCCGAGCACCAGGCGACGCGGCGCAACCGCGGCTTCTCGTCGTACGAGGATGCGTGCGCGGCCGCCGAGGCGGCGCAGGTCAAGCAGCTGGTCACGTTCCACTACGACCAGGACTACACCGACGACGACGTCGATCAGATCGTCGCCGCCTGCCGGGCGCGACTCGCACCCCGCGGCATCACCGTCGTGCCCGCGCGCGAAGGCGACGAGCTCGAGGTCTAGTTACACGAGCGTCATGACGAGGCTGCCGATCGCGAGTGCCGCGCCCGCGAGCATCGCGAAGATCATCCGGCGGCCGGTCTTCAGCTCGGCGACGAGGGCCTGCTCGGGCACGCCGGCCGCTTCGACGGGCCGGATCGTCTCGACGGCCTGCGTGGTCCCGCTGTGGACGCCGAAGACCCAGCTGTCACTCGGCAACAGCGACCCATCCTCGTTGTAGCGGTCCTCGACCGGCAGCGTGTCGCTCGCGATCCGGGCCGAGTCACCGGCGGGCTCCTGGTGCGCCGCCTCGGCATCGAGCAGGCCCTTCTTGAACCAGAGCGTCTCGCGGAAGTTCGTTCTCATGACCGCACCGGTCGGACGATCGAGGGAATCTTCGCGGGGACAACGTCGATAGACTCGAGAATGTCGCGCGGATCGATCGGCTGCGTGGTGCCGACCGGCGCCGGCGCGGGGCGGTTCTTCGAGGGCGGCGGCCCGGGACGCTTCGTCATCATGGCCACTGGGTCGGTCACCCTCCGGGTTTGTTGAGGGGGTGCCGCGACGCTGATGTGTGCCCGGGTCGCAGCTCAGCGGCCGCCGGCGAACGCACGGCTGTGCCTACCCGGGCGCGCGCGTTTGCCATTCCCAGTAGCGCGCGATGCCGGCGTCGGGCTGCGTCGTCGGTGCGTAGTCGAGGTCCGCGCGGGCCCGGTCGATGTTCGCGAACGTGATCGGCACGTCACCCGGCTGATCCGGCTGGCGATCGATCACCGCGCGCTTGCCGACGATGCCCTCGATCAGCGCGACCAGCTCGGCGAGCGAGATCGTCTGCGTGCCGCCGAGGTTGTAGATCGTGTACGCGCCCGGCACGACCCGCTCGATCGCGGCGACCGTGCCGCTGACAATGTCGTCGATGAACGTGTAGTCGCGCCGCGAGCTGCCGTCGCCGAACAGCGTGATCGGCGCTCCCGCAGCGATCGCGCGCGTGAACTTCGCGATCGCCATGTCCGGACGCTGGCGCGGCCCGTACACCGTGAAGTAGCGCAGCGCGAACACGCCGATGCCGAACAGGTCGCGGTACGCCGACAGCTGCAGCTCGTTCATCCGCTTCGTCGCCGCGTACGGCGAGGCCGGCGTCAAGCACGGGTCGTCCTCGCGAAACGCGGCCACGTCCGCGCCGCGCCTGGCGCCGTACACCGAGCTCGACGACGCGAACACCAGGCGCGTCAGCCCGAGTGCGCGCATGCGCTCGACGATCACGCCGGTGCCCTCGATGTTCGTGCGCAGGTAGCGCAGCGGCTCGGCCAGCGAGGGGCGCACGCCGGCGAGCGCCGCGAGGTGGCACACGACGTCGACGTCCGGCGTGATCACACGCTCGATCGCGGCCGGGTCGCGGATGTCGCCCTCGACGAGCGACAAGCGCGGCAGGCCTGCCAGCTCGGCCGCGTTGCGGCGCTTGTCCTCGGCGGGGTAGAGGTAGCCGTCGAACGCGTCGAGGCCGACCACCTCGTGCCCGCGCGCGACCAGCCGCTCGCAGGTGTGCGAACCGATGAAGCCGGCCGCGCCGGTGACGACGATGCGCATTCGCGGACTCTACTCGAAGTGCTAGGTTCCAGCCGTTCCGTGAAGGTCCCGTTCTTCGACATGACCACCGAGCTAGCGCCCGTGCGCGCCGAGCTCGATGGCGCGATCGCACGCGTGCTCGACAGCGGCCACTTCATCGGCGGGCCCGAGCTCGCTGCGTTCGAGCGCGAGCTCGCCGAGGTCGCCGGCGCGCGCCACGCCGTCTGCGTCTCCTCCGGTACCGACGCCCTGCTCGCGACGCTGATGGCGCTCGGCGTCGGGCCCGGCGACGAGGTCGTGACCACGCCGCTCACGTTCTTCGCCACCGCCGGCTCCCCCGCCCGGCTCGGCGCGCGTGTCGTGTTCGCCGACGTCGATGACGACAGCTTGATGCTCGATCCGGGCGCCGCTGCGGCCGCGTGCACGCCTCGCACCCGCGCCGTGATTCCGGTCAACCTGTTCGGCGCGCTCGCCGCGCTGCCCGCCGTGCCCTGCCCGCTCGTCGAGGACGCGGCGCACAGCCTCGGTGCCGGCCCGGTGCGCGGCCGCGCCGCGTGCCTGTCGTTCTTCCCGACCAAGAACCTCGGCGCGCTCGGTGACGCGGGTGCGGTGCTCACCGACGACGCGGACCTCGCCGAACGGATCGCGCTGCTGCGCAGCCACGGCGCGCGGCCGAAGTACCACCACGCGACGATCGGCGGGAACTTCCGCCTCGACGCGCTGCAGGCCGCCGCCCTGCGGGTCAAGCTCGCGCACTTCGCCGAGGCAACCGCGGCCAGACGCGCCCACGCCGCGCACTATCGCGCGCTGTTCGCCGCCGCGCAGCTGCCGGCCGAGGTGCGACTGCCGGCCGCGCAGCCGACGCACGTCTATCACCAGTTCGTGATCCGCGCGCCGCGCCGCGATGCCTTGCGCGCTCATCTCGCCGACGCCGGCATCGGCACCGAGATCTACTATCCCGAGCCGCTCCACCTGCAGCCGTGCTTCGCCAATCTCGGCTACCGGCCCGG
>DAIRFU010000539.1:0-5002 GCA_036794935.1 Kofleriaceae bacterium
ACAAGTGCTGCTCATCATCTGGGCATGAGCCAGGACAAGGACCCCAACCAGGGCGAAGGCGACAGGATCTCCGCGCGTCGTTATGACAAGCACGCGCGCGAGTTCGTGGCCGAGGGCAAGGTGCCCGACGCCGCGGACGAGGCGCGCCTGTTCGTGGAACGGGATCCGGACGACGCCGCGAAGGCGGAGGCCGCGGCGAAGCGCGGGCCGAAGGCGGGTCGCTGGGCATCCGTCGACGAGATCGTCTCGGCAGGACAATCGATGGCCGAGCGCGTGCGGCCGATGGTCAGTCGCGCGGTCGGTCGGCTACGCGCACGTTTTGGGCGGAAGTAGGGCGTGATTCACAACGAACAACTGGAGCATCTCTCATGGACATTCTCACAACACTCATCGTTGGTTTGATCGTCGGCGCACTCGCGAAGCTGGTCATGCCCGGCAAGGATCCGGGCGGCATCATCATCACGATCTTGCTCGGCGTCGCGGGCGCCTTCCTCGGCGGCTGGATCGGGCACGCACTCGGCTGGTACGAGGCCGGCGAGGGCCCGGGTATCATCGTGTCGATCATCGGCGCGATCATCCTGCTCGCGATCTACCGCGCGGTACTTGGCCGCCGCCGCGCGTGAGGGCCACCCCATGGTGACCCAACCGCATCACCTGCATCCCGTCGTACGGCCTCCCGAGGACTACGAGCACGTGAACTCACCGGTTCGCGATGACGCGGCCCTCGGGACGACGGAGGATCTCGACCGCATGCCCGACGGCATCCCTCACAGCGTCGTCGGCATGACAGCCCTGTTCTCCGTGATGCTCGCGATGCTGGTGGCGTTCATGTTCCTCGCCGGCGGTACGTTCCTTCGTATCGCGGCGCTCGTGATCGCCGTCCTCGCGATCCCGGTCCTGGTATCCAGCCTGCGAGGTAAGGCCGCCCGGGATCGCGATGCCGTGCATCCGTCGAGGTAAGCCGTGGCCGCAGCGCACGGCAGGGCGGTAGCGCACGGGCTGTTCACGTTTCTTCTCTTCGCCACTGGTTGCGGCAAGCAGGTCGTACACCACCCGGGCGAGGAGTGGCTCGAATCGATCCAGATCGAGGGCAATCACGCGATCTCCGACAAGGATCTCCGTGAGGGGTTGGCGCTACGCCGCGTGAAGCAACAAGGCGCGTCGCCCGATCCGTACCTCGTAGTAGTAGACGGTCAGCGGATCCGCGGCGAGTACCTGCGGCGTGGCTATCTCGAGGTCGATGTTCGCTCGCGCGTGGAGCGGCACGGCCTCGCGACGGTCGTCATCTACACGGTGATGGAGGGGCCGCGCGCGAGGACGCGTGTCCTCATCACCGGAATCCCGAAGGACCAGCCGGACCTGCTCGACGACATCCGGGCGGCGCTGCCGCTCGAGGAGAACGAGTACTTCTCGTACCAGCCGTACGACGAGGTGAAGGAGAAGCTGCTCGGGATCGCCGAGGACGCCGGCTACGCGCACGCGCAGCTCAACGCACACATCATCGCCGACCGCGCCGAGCACACTGCGACCGTTCACCTCGACTACGAGCTCGGACCGCTGTGCACGTTCGGCGAGATCGAGATCCGCGGCGTGAGCGGCGAGCTGCACGATGCGGCACGCGCGCGTGTCGCGTTCGAGCCCGGCGAGCGCTACTCGTCGGCCGCCATCGCGGCGACCCAGCGCCAGCTCTACGACATGAAGCGGTTCTCGACGGTGCGGGTGCTGCCCGACAAGGCTGATGGCGACGTCATCAAGGTCGAGATCTCGCTCGCACGCAGCACGCGCAACGAGCTCACGCTCGGCGGCGGCGTCGGCATGGATCCGGCGACGTACGAGGTGCGCGCGCGAACCGGGTACTCGAAGCTCGGCTGGCCATTCCCGCTCACCGACTTCACCGTCGATCTGCGGCCCGCGTACGCGATGCTGCGCGACAGCTCCGACTACGAGCCGCGCGTGCGCGCGATGACGAAGCTGCGCCGCATCGATCTGTTCCGCCCGTTCATGGTCGGCGAGGTCGAGGGTGGCTACAACTACCTGACCGTCGAGGCGTACACGAGCTACGGTCCGCGCGCCCGGCTCGGGCTCGAGTCGCCGCTGTTCACGCACGCGCTGCGCGCGCGGATCGGCTGGGACATCGAGCGCCTCGAATTCCGGCACATCTCGCCGCTGATCGACCCGGCGCTGCAGATGGAGCTCGGGCTCGACGGCCCGCAGCGGGTCGGCATGTACATGCAGGCGCTGTTGCTCGATCTCCGTGACGATCCGATCGAGCCGACGTCTGGCGTCTACGCCGAGCTGCGTGTCGACGAGGGGACGCGCCTTGCAGGCGGCGCGCTCGACTTCTTTCGCGTCACCCCGGAGCTGCGTGGCTACCTCCCGCTCCCCGGCAAGCTGCTCGTGCTCGCGGCACGCGCGCGGGCTGGTCGCATCTACGGCGACATCCCGGTGACCGAGCGCTATTTCTCCGGTGGCGCGACGACGCAGCGCGGGTTCGGCGAGCGGCGCCTCGCTCCGACGCTGGTCGGCGAGGTCGACGGTGCGATGCGCCAGGTGCCGATCGGCGGCGCCGAGGTCGCCGAGGCCAACGTCGAGCTGCGCAGCCGGCTCACGACGGTCAAGGGGATGGGCCTCGGCGGGGTGACGTTCCTCGACGGCGGCGATGTCACCGAGCGCGGCATGATCGATGTCACGAACCTGCACTGGGCGGTGGGGCTGGGCCTGCGGCTCTACACGATCGTCGGCCCGATCCGCGCCGATGTCGGCTACCGCCTGAACCGCACCGGGGCCGGCGAGCCGGAGCCGGGCTCGCGCTTCGCGTTTCACCTCAGTGTCGGGGAGGCATTCTGATGCGAGAGCTTCACGGCTGGCGCCGCGTCCTGCGCTGGATCGGCGCGATCCTGGGCGGCGTGCTCGGCCTGGTCGCGCTCGTGCTGCTGGTCGCGTTCATCGTGTTCCAGACCGGCTGGGGCCATCGCGTCCTGCGCGATCAGATCGAGGCGCGGCTCGACACGACGTTCGTTGGCGGCGCCGCGCTCGGCGGCGTCGAGGGCAATCCGTTCACCGAGCTCACGCTCACCGATCTGGTGATCAACGGGCCCGAGGGGCAGCCGGCGGTCCGCGTCGATCGGTTGACGATCGAGCTGCCGCTGCTGCCGCTGATCTCGCACCAGCTTCGGGTCGAGACGTTGGTCGCCGAGGGGCTCGACGTCCACGCACGCAAGCTCGAGAACGGCGACTTCCAGCTCGCGCACCTGACGCGGCCGTCGGCGCCGTCGACGTGGAGCGTCGCGCTGCCGAACCTCGAGATCCACGACGGTCACATCCGGGTCGATCGAGGCGACGGTACGCAGCCGATCGATGTCGACGATCTCGAGATCATCGCCGACGCACGCGTTCCGTTCGGTGGACCACTCGACGCGAGCATGCGGCTGACCGGGTCATGGCGCCAGCAGCACGCACCCATCTCGGTCGGCGCGGTCGTCCATGGCGACGACGAGGCATTCGCGATTCACAACGCGGGCATCCAGCTCGGCGACGTGCGCGCGATGGCGCTCGGCGTGAGGATCCCCAGGGGCGTGTTCGCGAAGCCGTTCGCGGGCACCGTCGCGGTCAGCGCGCCGGCGCAGAGCGTCCACGAGCTGTTTCCGGCGGTGAAGCTGCCCGACGACGTGGCGGTGTCGGTCGCCGCGCACCCCGACGGGCGGCTCACATACTTCACGCTGCTCGGCAGCGTGGGCGACGCCGAGTTGCGCGCGTTCGGCCGCGCCGATATCCAGGCCAAGCTCGCGAGCCTCGTCGTGACCGCGACGGATCTCGATCTCGGGCGGCTCACCGGCGGCAAGGTCGACGGCCACGGCGGCGCGTTCGCGGCGCTCCAGATCGCTGCCGCGAAGAGCGGCGAGCTGCCCGAGGCGGGCGGCGTGATCACGGCGTGGAGCGACATGCCGGGGGCGCCGCCGGTCGACGCGGTGATCGCCATCGATAGCGCGGGTGATCGCATTCGCGCGACGGTCGGTGCGGCGAGCGAGAGCGGGCTGCGGGCCGGCCTCGGCGCGACGGTGCGCAAGCACGGCGACACGATCGTGCTCGAGCGCGGTGATCTGATCGCGAGGACGCTCGATCTCCGTCGGGCGAGCGCCGGCAAGGCACCGCTGCGTGGCCGTCTGAGCGCGAACCTCCACGCCGAGGGCCGCCTGCAGCCGGATCCGGATCTGACGATCGTCGGTCACGCGAACGGCCGGAACCTCCGCATGCAGGGCGCGAGCGCCCGCCGGCTCGCGCTGCGCGTCGACGCCCGGCACGTCCCCGATCACCCGATCGGCAGCGGGCGCGTCGAGCTGTCCGACGTCGCGCGCGGCGACCTCCAGTTCTCGAAGCTCACGGTCGCCGCGGGGAACCGCCCCGACGGCAAGATCCAGGTCTCGGTCCGGTCGCGGCCGAAGCCGGCGCCCTGGCGCGTCGACCTCGACGCGCTGGTCACGACCGGCACGACGATCGCCGTCGATCTGCAACGTCACTTCGTGCGCATGGGTGGCGGCGCGACCTGGCGCGGGCGCGGCGGGCGGCTCACGATCGGGCCGCGCGAGATCGCATTGCGTGGCCTCCACAGCGCGAGCAAGGACGGCGTGATCGAGGCGGCCGGGACGTACGTGCGAGCCGGCCGCGACCGCGGCGATCTGACCGCGCGCCTCGACGCGGTCGCCGATCTCGGGCACCTGCTCGCCGGCCGGCAAGGCCACATCGAGGCGCACGTCGACGTCGAGCGCGACGAGGGGCGGTTCACGGGCACGGTGGTCGCGAACGCGCGCGGCGTGAAGCTCGAACCGGACGCGCCGTTCGCGCTCGGCGGCAGCGTGCGGATCGAGGCCGGTCCGAAGCAGCTGGCGGCCGAGATGCTGTGGACGCTTTTCCTCTTCCCCAACAACGTCACCCGGGAGAAGAAGGTGGAGATCGTCTCGACGGTGTGGCAGTGGTCGGGCGATGCCATTGCACCCACCCACCC
>DAIRFU010000540.1:0-5000 GCA_036794935.1 Kofleriaceae bacterium
TGCGCACCTCCGGCGTCGCGGTCGCGGTGAACGCGGCGAGCCGCGGCGGCCTCAGGTTGGCGACGACGCCACCGAGGCGCCGATAGTCGGGACGGAAGTCGTGGCCCCAGTCGGAGATGCAGTGCGCCTCGTCGATGGCGACGAGCGCGATCCGCGCCGCGCTCGCCTGGAGCGCGTCGACGAAGCGCGGGCTGCGGAACCGCTCGGGCGCGACGTAGACCAGCGTGAACATGCCGGCGCGGATGCCATCGAGGATCTCGCGCTGCTCCTCCGCGCCGGAAGCCGACGTCAGCGCGACCGCCGGGATGCCGCGCGCGCGCAGCGCGTCGACCTGATCCTTCATCAGCGCGATCAGCGGTGACACCACGAGCGTGACGCCGCCGCGCTCGCCGAGGACGACCGCCGGCAGCTGATAGCAGAGCGACTTGCCGGCGCCGGTCGGCATCACCGAGATCACCGGCGTACCGGCGAAGATGTCGGTGATGACGTCGGCCTGGCCGGGGCGCAGCGAGCTGTGGCCGAAGCGCTCCAGTGCGCGCTCGAGGATCGCCGGACCGCCGGCATCGGGCCCGGACGTCACATCACCAAACATCGCCCGCACCCTATCAGCTGGGTCCGACCTTTCGTCGGTCATGAACCGCATGCACTGGGGCTCGTTCAGCGTGCCGGCCCGCTACGTGTTGTCGATATCGCACGCTCCGGAGTCGGCCATTCACCGCTAGTCCACTGGTTCTTCACAACTCATCCACAGAATCAGACTTATCGGGAGCGCGCCCGGCGGTTGCTTGCTAGGCCGTGGCCATGCCTAGCTTCACGTTCTTCCTGCAGCACCTCGGCCTCGCCCTGCGCCTGACCGCGACATACCCCGCGCTCGAGCCCGCCGACGCCCTGGCCCACGCGAGGGCGGCGATCCACGCCGCGGCCGCGACGGACGACATCTCGCCGGAGCTGCTGCTCGGCATCGCGTACGTCGAGAGCCGGTTCGATCCGGTCGCGCTGTCACGCATCGAGGGGAACGAGCGCGTCGGCGGCCGCTGGCCCTACGACGTGCCACCGCGACGATTGCGCAAGGGCACCTCGATGTTCTGCGGCGTGCTGCAGACGCGCGCGATGACCTGGAGCAAGTGCCTCGCGCAGCGCGACCTTCGCCGCGCCTACACGACCGCGGTACACGAGCTCGACACGTGGCTGCACGATCGACGGGTGCGCGGCGACATCACGCGCGCGCTCGCCGGGTATGCGTGCGGCAACAAGGGCGTGCGCACCGGCAAGTGCAATCGCTACCCCGGACGCGTGCTGTGGCAGGCGCGCCGGCTCGAGCGCGCGAAGGCGGTCACCGTCGCGGATCGCAGCTAATAGTTCGGGTACGGCATCGAGCCCGCGCAATCGGCGGGGGTGAGCACCGGCTCGGCGTAGAGCACGTAGTGGCCGGGCGCGCCCTGGATGCGCAGCTCGAACGGCTCCGCCTCGATCCCGCAGCTCGAGGTCGTCGGCCGGATCTCGCTGCCGATCGAGACCGGTTGCATGCTGCCGCCGGCGAGCGACACCTGCAGCGATAGGCCCTCGAGCTGCCGGATCGAGACGCGCGCCTGCCAGCCGGCTGGCACCGCCGCCAGCGCGGCCAGTCCCGGGATCTCGATCGGTTGGTCGTCGACGAGATCCAGCACGACCTTCAGCACGCCGCGCCCCATCGGCTCGATGCTCGAGCGCGAGCCGCTCGGCGCGATCGCCGGCTTCGCGATCCGCGGCGTGCTCGCCGCGAGCTGCGGCGGTGGCGGCGGTGGGCCCTTGACCTCGAGCAGCTTCGTCGCGGTGACGCCCGCGATCACGAGCAGGCCGGCGACGAGCACCCAGACCGGGCGCACGCCGCGGACACGCGCGAGCACGGTCGACGCGGCGCTGCCGAGTCGGCGCAGCGCGCCGCGGATCGTGAAGATCTCGCTGCCCGCGGCCGGGTCCTCGGCCTCGAGCAGCTCGCGCTCGATGCGTAGCCGGCGCGCGACGAGCCCGATCACCGCGAGGAGCAGGGCGACGGGGGCGAGCCAGGGCGTGAACACCCCGGCGATGCCCCCGCAGATCAGCGCGAGGATCGCCATCGTCGGCGCGACGACCGGCAGCCGCACCGCACGCTTGGTCACCGCGACCGCGAGCACGGTGCCGAGGCCAGCGCACGCGACCAGCTGGGTCGTGTGGTGCGCGATCGACGCCTCGAAGCTCGCGATCACCGGCCAGCCGGCGGTCTGGAACGCCGCGCCGACGTAGAGCGCGGTGACCGGCAGCAGCACGCCGGCCGCGAGCACGGGCAGGGCGGCGGAGCGGACCTCGAGCCGGTGCGCCATCTCGCGCGCGGCCTGGTCGGGGTGCTCGTGCGCGAGCCGCTCGAGGTCCTCGTTCAGATCGGCGCCCGGCATCACGAGGCGCGACATCGCGACCGCGAAGCGATGCTCGTCGATCGCGCGCGCGGCCACGTACGCGAACATGCCGACGAGCCACATCGCGACGACGAGCGTGCACAGGATGCCCGGGTTGATGCCCGGCATGCCGCGCGCGAGGAACGCGGCCCACGTCGGCGTCGCCGCGACGACGAGCAGCATCGCGCCGATCAGCGCGATCGCGACGCTCGCGGCCGTGCGTGCGCGGCGGGCGACGTACACGCGGCGGATCGCGTGCGGCATCATGACCAGCTCGTCGCGGCGGCGGCGCAACAGGTCGGCTCTGCGTGCAGTGGCGCCGTCGGTAGGATCGCGGAAGATGTGGCTCACCCGAAAACGCTAGCTCAACGCTTCGCGAGATCGAGCGAATAAAACCGGGACAGTGCGGCGTACACGTCGGGCAGCTCGCGGGCGAGCGCGTGCGGCTTCTCGAAGAACGCCTCGGTCGCGACGGCGAAGTACTCGGCTTCGTTCGTGATGGCGTAGTCGTCGAGGAAGCTGGGCTGGCCGCTCTCGGCGCGCTCCTTGTGTGCGAGGTAGGCGGGCGCGAACGCCTCGGCCCACGCGCGCCGCGCGCTCCCGCTGGCCAGTGGCGGCGTGCCGTCGGCCTCGCCGTCGAGGAAGTCGATCTTGTGGGCGAGCTCGTGGATCACGACGTTGTGGCCGTCGTGGGGGTCGCGCGCCCCGCGCAGCGCGCTATCCCAGGCGACGACGAGCGCGCCGCCGCGATGCGCGACGCCGAGCACCGGGACGTCGCCGCCGACGGGCCGGCCGCCCGGATCGAAGATGCTGCGCGCCGGCTCGGGCAGCACGACCGAGCTCGGGTACACGACGATCGACAGCACCTCGCCGAACAGGTCGTGATCGCGCCCGAGCAGCAGGAGGCACCCGGTGCCCGCGATCGTGACGATGACCTCGTCGTCGAGGACGAGGCCCCCGGCGCCCTCCCAGTGCTTCTCCGCGATGAACACCTGGACGAGGTCACGCAGCCGCTGCTGTTGCGCCTCGTCGAGTAGCGCGTACGCCGCGACGTTGCGCTCGAGGATCGCGGTCCACACCGCCGGGAACGGCGTCTCGAGCAGGCGCTTGCGGCGGCGCTCGGTCAGCCAGCGAAACATCGGCTAGTGCCGCTGCAGCATCAGCGAGCCGAGCGAGTAGCCGGCGCCGAACGAGCACATCACGCCGTAGCTACCGGCCGCGAGGTCCTCGTTGTGGCGCGAGAACGCGATCAGCGAGCCCGCCGACGCGGTGTTGCCGAACTCGTCGAGGATGATCGGCGACTCCTGGTCGCTCGCCTCGCGACCGAGCACGCGCTCGGCGACCAGCTTGTTGAGCTTGTGGTTCGCCTGGTGCAGCCAGTAGCGGCCGACCTGCGCCGCCGTGAGGCCGTGCGCCTCGAGGTGCTCGGTGATGAACGTCGACGCGAGCGGCACGACGTCCTTGAACACCTTGCGCCCCTGCTGGTGGAACAGCTTGCTGTCCGAGAACTGCGTGCTCGGATCGCAGCGATCGAGGTAGCCCTGGTTGTTGCGGATCGCGCTCGCCGAGTACTTCGACAGCATGCGGGTCGACAGGATCTCCCACGCGCCGGCCGCCTTGACCTGATCGACCTTCTCGACGACGAGGGCCACCGATGCATCGCCGAAGATGAAGTGGCTGTCGCGCTCGCGCCAGTTCATGTGGCCGGTCGTCAGCTCGGGCACGACGACGAGCGCGCGGCGCGCGGTGCCGGACTGGATCGCCTGCGACGCGATGATCGTGGCGCCGGTCGCGGCCGAGCAGCCAAGCGACATGTCGAGCGCCCAGCCGCGCGCCCCGACGGCCTCCTGCACCTCGATCGCGATCGCCGGATACAGGCGCTGCAGGTTCGACGCGCCGAGCACGACGAGGTCGATGTCCTCGCCACTGCGCCCTGCACGCGCGAGCGCGACCTTCGCGGCGTTGACCGAGTACTCGGCCTGGTAGCTGAGCTGATCCTCGGGCCGGTCCGGGAGGTTCGGGCACATCCGCTCGGGATCGAGCAGGCCGGTCTTGTCCTGGACGTAGCGGTGCTTGATGCCCGACGCCTTGACGATGAACTCCGACGAGCTCTCCTTGAGCGGTGTGCGCGCGCCGGCGGCGATCTCGTCCGCGTGCTTCGCGTTCTCGCGGCGCACGAACTCGTTGAACGCGGCAACCAGCTCGTCGTTCGAGAGGATGGTGTCGGGGTGCCAAACTCCGTGCCCCGTGATCGCAGTTCCAGTCGTCATCCGCGGCGGCATTGCGCGGGGAGTTGGTCACAGGATCGCGGCCCTGTCCACCCTCAGCGTATCTACTGCGCCTTGTTCGCTTCGCTCACGACGTCAGCGAGCGCGGTTCGGAGGAAGGACGAGGTCGGGTCGACGGCGCACGCGAGCTTGAGCTGGAGGATCGCGCCCTTGCGATCGCCGCGGCCGAGGCACGTCTCCGCCTTGCGGTAATAGAGCAGTGCCTTCGCCGACATCTTCTCCGCGGGATGGCCGGTCCCGGCGGGCGCCGGCGCTCCCGTCGGTGGCGCCGTCGGTGCGCGGCGTAGCGGCGGCGGTGACA
>DAIRFU010000541.1:0-4994 GCA_036794935.1 Kofleriaceae bacterium
CCGCACGCTATCCGGAGGCGCGCATCACCCTGCTCGGCATGCCGATGCACCGCGGCATGGGGCCTCATTCGCGCGGGACTACCGTCGCCGTCCGCGGCCTGGGCAGCCTTGCCTCCCCTCGGACCTACGGACATGGCGGCGTCGGATCGTCTTATTGCTGGGCCGATCCGGACTCCGGCAGCAGCGGTGAGATCGCCAGCGCGTGCCTGCCGCTCGTCGCGGGTGACGGCGCGATCGGCGGGCTCATGTTCGCCTATTGCGTCGAGCACGACTTCACCGCCGAGGAGCGCGCGTTCCTGATCTCGATCGCGAGCCAGTGCGCCCACGCCCTCGAGCGCCTGCGCCTGATCGAATCGGTGAGCCGGCTGTACACGGCGGAGGCCGAGGCGCGCCGGCTGGCCGAGGCCGCGAGCCGTGCCAAGGACGAGTTCCTCGCTCTGCTCGGCCACGAGCTGCGCAACCCGCTCGCACCGATCGTGACCGCGCTCAGCCTGATGAAGCTGCGCCGCGGTGCCGATCACGAGCGCGAGCGGCAGATCATCGAGCGCCAGGTCCATCACCTGGTGCGCCTGGTCGACGACCTGCTCGATATCTCGCGGATCACGAAGGGCGCCGTCGAGCTCGTGCGTGCACCGGTCTCGCTCGCCCGGGCCGTGTCGCACTCTGCCGAGGCCGCGCAGCCGCTGCTCGAGGAGCGCGGCCATCGGCTGTCGCTCGATCTCGCGGAGGAGCTCGTCGTCGACGCGGACATCCACCGGCTCGTGCAGGTGATCGCGAATCTGTTGACGAACGCGGCGAAGTACACGCCCGACGGCGGTCACATCGCGCTCGCGGTGCACGGCGACGGTTCGCACGCGCGGATCACGGTCCACGACAATGGAGTGGGGATACCGCCCGAGCTGCTGCCGCACGTGTTCGACATGTTCGTGCAGGGCGAGCGCTCGCCGGATCGCGCGGAGGGAGGGCTCGGGCTCGGGCTCGCGGTCGTGAAGAACCTCGTCGAGCGGCACGGCGGCCGCGTGGCGGCCGAGAGCGAGGGCCCGGGCAGGGGCTCGACGTTCACGGTGTGGTGGCCACTCGCGCAGGGGAGCGCCGCGACCGCGCTCGACGAGCCGGCGTTCACCAAGGTGCCGGCCCGCCCGCTCCGCGTGCTCGTGGTCGACGACAACATCGATGCCGCGACCACGCTCGGCGAGCTGCTCAAGGTGCTCGGTCACGAGCCGCTCGTCGCCCACGATGCACCCAGCGCGCTCGAGCTCGCCCGCGAGGAGGCGCCCGAGGTCGCGCTCGTCGATCTCGGCCTGCCGATCCTCGATGGCTTCGAGCTGATCGCGCGGCTGCGCAACCTGCCCGGTTTGCAGGCACTACCCACGGTCGCGGTGACCGGCTACGGGCAGCCGAGCGATCGGGCACGTACCCGGGCCGCGGGCTTCGACCGTCACGTGGTCAAGCCGGTGGGCCTCGACGATCTGCGCGCGCTGCTCGCGTCCTTGTGACGCGGTGGCGTTACGATGCGCGCGATGGTGATGCTCGACGTCAACGGCACGTCGCTCTACTACGAGGATACCGGGCCCGGCTCGACCGGCGAGACGATCGTGTTCTCGCACGGTCTGTTATGGGGCACCGAGCTGTTCGCGCCGCAGATCGCCGCGCTGCGAAGCCGTTACCGCTGTATCGCGTGGGACCACCGCGGTCAGGGCCGGAGCGCCGCCGACCCGCACCGCCACTGCATCGGCATGGAGCTGGTGTGGCAGGACGCGGTGGCACTCCTCGACGCGCTCGCCGTGACCCGGGTCCACTTCGTCGGGCTCTCGATGGGCGGCTTCGTCGCGATGCGGACCGCCGCGCGCCGGCCGGACCTCGTCGATCGGCTGATCCTGCTCGAGACGTCCTGCGAGCCCGAGCCGGTCGAGAACGTCGGCCGTTATCGTGTGCTGACCGCGATCTACAGGACCATCGGGCCCCGCGTCGTGGCGCGGCGGGTGGCGTCGATCATGCTCGGGCGCTCGATCCTGGCGGATCCGGCGCGCAAGGCAGAGGTCGCGGGCTTCGTCACGCTGATGACGCGGCGCCGGGACACCTGGAAGGCCGTCAACGGGGTCATCGATCGCGCGGGCATCGCTGCGGACGAGCTGGCGCGGATCGCCGCCCCGACCCTCATCGCGGTGGGCGAAGAGGACGTCGCGACGCCCCTCGTCAAGGCGCAGCGAATTGCTGCATCGATCCGCGGATCCCGGCTGATCACGATTCCTCGTGCAGGACACTCGTCGTCGGTGGAGGAGCCCGCAGCGGTGACTGCAGCGCTCGAGGGGTTTTTGGGGAGCTAGGTGCCCCTCACGCTCGCCCGACCACCACCTCGGCGTGTACAACTTCGACGCAGGGAGTGTGATGCCGCCTGGACCTCAGCCGATCACCGAGAAGACGGTGATGTCGAACGTCGGCATCACCGAGGCCGACGTCGCGCGCCGCAAGGAGTTCATCGGCCTCGGAGCCGCCGACCTCGAGCGGCTCGCCGCGATCCGCGAGCTGATCGCGAGCCACGCCGACGAGCTCACGAGCGTGTTCTTCGATCACCTCGCCGGACTTCGCGAGGCGAGGGTGCTGCTCGGCTACCGCGAGCTGACCGAAGAGGCTCGAGCGCTCAAGCGCGCGCATCTCGCCGAGATGGTCGCGGGCAAGTACGACCTCTCGTACGCCGAACAGCGGATCCGGCTCGGCCTCTTGTACGGCCGGGTCGGCCTCGCGACGAAGGTATTCATCGGCGCGTTCGAGCACATGATCGCCCGCGCGGGTGAGCTCGTCATGCAGCACACGAGCGATCCCGCGGAGGGGTTCCAGCGCTTCCTGTCGTTCCAGAAGATCGCGTTCTTCGACATGGGCCTGCACACCGACGTGCTGATTCACGAGCGCGAGCGCATGATCCGTCGCCAGTCCGAGGCGATCCGCGAGCTGTCGACTCCGGTGCTGCAGATCCGTGATCGCCTGCTGCTGCTGCCGCTCATCGGCGTGATCGATACCCACCGCGCGTCGCTGATCACCGAGAACCTGCTGCACGGGATTCGCGAGGCACGCGCCCGCGCCGTCGTCATCGACATCACCGGGGTCGCGACCATCGACACCAAGGTCGCGAGCCACATCGTTCAGACGGTGACCGCAGCGCGGCTCATGGGCGCGCGGACGATCGTCTCGGGAATCTCGGCCGAGGTCGCCCAGTCGATGGTGTCACTCGGTATCGAGATGGCCTCGTTCACGACGGTCGGCGATCTACAGACCGCGCTCGAGGAGGCCGAGCGCTTGCTCGGCGCCCCGACGCCGCGGGCGGAGTGACCCGTGGCGGTGCCGATCCTCAAGCAAGGTGACACGCTGATCGCGTCGGTGCTGGCGGCGCTGACCGATGCCGATCTGATCGAGCTGCGCGACGAGCTCGCCCAGAAGATCGGCAAGGTCCGTGCGCGCCATGTCGTGATCGACGTGACGTCGCTCGACGTGCTCGATTCGTTCGCGACGCGCACGTTGCGAGGCATCGCGTACACCGCGCGCCTGCGTGGCGCCGAGACCGTGATCGTCGGCATCCAGCCCGACGTGGCGTTCGCGATGGTGCAGCTGGGACTGACCATGGAAGGGGTGGCGACCGCTCTCGATCTGGAGGAAGGTCTCGCGCTGCTCGCCGCCCGGCGCAAGGAGCGACGGTGAGTGAAGTGCGCGTCGCGATCCAACGCGAGGCGGACATCGTGCTGGCGCGTCAAGCCGGTCGCCAGCTCGCGGCCCAGCTCGGCTTCTCGACGACGGATCAGACGCTGATCGCGACCGCGATCTCGGAGGTCGCGCGCAACATCGTCGTCTACGCGGTGCAGGGCGAGATCGTCCTGGCGCGCATCGAGGAGAGCGGCCGCGTCGGCATCCAGGTCGAGGCGATCGATACCGGGCCGGGGATCGACAACAAGGATCTGGCGCTGCGCGACGGCTACTCGACGAAGAACAGCCTCGGGCTCGGTCTGCCCGGCGCGCGCCGGTTGATGGATGACTTCATGCTCGACTCGGAGGTCGGCCGGGGGACGCGCGTGACGCTGAAGAAGTGGAAGCGATGACCGTGATCGCCTGGGCCACCGCCGGCGCCGCGCTAGCCGGGCAGACGAGCTCCGGCGATCGTGCGGTCGTGGTGCCATACCCCGAGGGCGCTCTCGTCGCGCTGATCGATGGGCTCGGTCACGGTAACGAGGCATGCGAGGCCGCGGTCGCCGCCGAGCGCGTGCTGCTGGCCGCGCCGTATCTCGACATCGGGGAGCTGATGCGCCGCTGCCACGAGGCGCTGCGCTCCACCCGAGGTGTGGTGATGACCCTCGCATCGTTCGATGCGGCACGCGGCACGATGTCGTGGCTCGGGGTCGGGAACGTCGAGGCGCTGCTCGTGCGCGCGCAGGGCGATACGAGCGAGGCCGTACCGATGCGTGGCGGGACCGTGGGGTACACGCTGCCACCGCTCAACCCGCGCACGCTGAGCATCTTCCCGGGCGACACGCTCGCGCTCGCGACCGACGGCATTCGCCACGGCTTCAAGGAAGAGATCATTCCGGCGCGCACGCCCCAGGAGATCGCAGATCAGGTGATGGCGCGCTGGGCGAAGGCGTCCGACGACGCGTGCGTCGTGGTCGCGCGCTATGCCGGAGCCTCGGCCTCGACGAAGATCTCGATCGAAGGCGACGAGGACGTCGCGCACGCGCGCATCCGGTCGCGCGACGTCGCGAGCGGGATGGGCTTCCGGCAGCCGGCGCTGGACGCGATCGCGACCGCGGTCTCCGAGCTCGCGCGCAACATCATCGTCCACGCCAACCACGGCGAGATCGTACTCACGCCCGGACCGCGCGGGCTCGAGATCGTCGCGCGCGATCATGGTCCGGGAATTGCCGACGTCCAGCGCGCGCTCGAGGATGGCTACACCACCGCGGGTGGGCTCGGCTGCGGGTTGTCGGGGGCCCGCCGGCTCGTCGACGAGC
>DAIRFU010000064.1:0-16597 GCA_036794935.1 Kofleriaceae bacterium
GATGCCGCCGCTGCGTTCGCCGCGGAGGCCGTGCGCCTCGGCGTGCGGGTGACCGGGCAGGGCACCTACGATCCGACGGGCGGCGCACTCGAGCCCGACATCAAGGTGTTCTTGAATCTCGTCCCCGCGACCAACCCCCAGCTCGCCGAGCACCTGCGCCGGCACCGCAAGGACGGGCTCAAGACGTTCACGCCCGACGTGCCGTTCTCGCTGCTCTACGTGCCCGATCGCTACGATCGCGCGGCGATCGTCGCGGCGTACCTGCCGTACTTCAACGTCGAGCTGCGCACGACCGAGTCGATCGATCCCGATCTGCTGTCGCGCAAGCACGACGGCAAGATCCCGCAGGTCGTCCAGCTCGTCGGCGGCGCCGGCTGGCATCACCCGAGCCTGCCGGTACGTGGCGGCGAGGCGGTGCAGGGCGCGCTGATCGTCGACGTGTTCGGGGCCGAGGGTGGCAGCGACGCATCGGCCGCGTTCTCGGCCGCGTTCCAGCAGAAGATGCGGCGGGCGCCGAGCAGCGCGGCGGCCGAGGCCTACGATGCGGCAACGCTCGTGGCGCAGGCCCGGTTCGCGGCGGCGCCGGCGGCCGATCCGCGCGCTGCGTTTCGCACCGCGCTCGCGCGCGGCAGACTCGACGACGGCGCGTGCGGCCCGGCGAGCATCGGCGCCGACGGCGAGCTCGCGCGACTTCCTCTGGTGCTGGAAGTCCAGGGCGACGAGCTGGTCCCGGCGCCGTAGTCGCCCTACACTGTCCGCGGTGACTCGGCGAGATGCGCTGATCCACGGCGGCCTGTTCGTCGCCTGCTGCGTGACGACGACGTGGGTCGGCGGCATCGCGTTCGGTGCGACGCTGATGGTCATCCTGACCTGCCACGAGCTCGGTCACTACGTGGTGGGCCGCCGCCACGGTGTCGAGGTCTCGCTGCCCTACTTCATCCCGCTGCCGCCGCCGACGCTCGGCACGCTCGGCGCGGTGATCCGCATGGGCAAGCCGATCGAGGACCGCGGCAAGCTGTTCGACGTCGGCGCGGCGGGGCCGATCGCGGGGCTCGTCGTCGCGATCCCGCTGCTCGTGATCGGCCTCTACCTGTCCGACCTCGCGCCGGTCAAGCCGGGTGACAACCTCGAGGGCAACTCGATCCTGTACGCGCTGCTCAAGTACGCCGTGTTCGGGCGCTGGCTGCCGGGTGATGGCATCGACGTCCAGCTCCACCCGATGGCGCTCGCCGGCTGGGTCGGTCTGCTCGTCACGATGATCAACCTGATGCCGATCGGCCAGCTCGACGGCGGTCACATCGCGAAGTCGGCGCTCGGCGACTCGCACGAGCGGTGGTCGGCGCGGCTACACGTCGCACTGCCGGTGATCGGGATCGTGGTCGGTGCGGTGATGCTGGTCAGCGCGCGCTCCGCCGGCCGCGACTGGAGCGAGGCGATCCGGTATGCCGGGACCGGCCTGACGCCGTGGATGGTGTGGACGGTCCTGCTCGGCTGGATGCGGCGCCAGGCCGGCGAGTACCACCCGGCCGTCGGCGACGCTCCGCTCGATCCAATGCGCAAGAAGCTCGCGTTCGCGATGCTCGTCATCTTCCTGCTGATCGCGACCCCGGTGCCGTTCCGGCCGGTGTTGTAAACTGACAACGTGATCGACCACGAGGTTCGTACGGCGTGGCAGCGCGTCACGGAGACCTGGGTCGACTCGGTCAAGCACGATGACTTCTTCAAAGCCACCGTGAAGCACAACTGCTTCGCGTGGGCGGCGGCGCGCTACCGCGAGAAGGGCGACGATCCGATCGCGAAGGAGCAGCTCGAGCGGCTGCGCAAGGCGGCGCTCGCCGCGATG
This sequence comes from Kofleriaceae bacterium, assembly GCA_036794935.1. GTDB lineage: Bacteria > Myxococcota_A > Polyangia > Haliangiales > Haliangiaceae > JABFXX01. The sequence continues at coordinate 1,844 of DAIRFU010000064.1, forward strand.
ATGGTCACCGCGACGGCACGCCAGGCGAAGGAGAAGACGCCGTATCGCAGCACGCTGGTCGTGCTCGTGTGCCTGCTCGTGGCGATGGTCGTCGTGATGTTCGTGACCAAGTACATCCACGACAACCACACGCCCGTCACCAAACCGACACGTCGCTGAGCTACTCTCGTGACGTGGCCCAGGTGGATTTTGCAGAGCGCCAGCTGACGCTCAAGCTCGTCTATTACGGGCCGCCGCTCTCGGGCAAGACCACGAACCTGCGCGCACTCCACGCGAACGTCGATCGCCTCAACCGCGGCCGGCTGATGACGCTCGACACGCGCGACGATCGCACGCTGTTCTTCGACCTGCTGCCGATCTTCTTCCGGACCTCGAGCTTCTCGTTCCGGATCAAGGTGTACACGGTGCCCGGTCAGCCGGTGCACGAGGCGACGCGCAAGGTGGTGCTCGCCGGCACCGACGGCGTCGTGTTCGTCGCCGACTCGAGCCCGGACCAGCGCCAGGCCAACCGCTCGTCGTGGCAGAACCTGGTCGCGAACCTGACGACCTTTGCGCTCGACTCGATCCCGATCGTGGTCCAGTACAACAAGCGGGACCTGCCGGACGCGGTCGCGATCGACAGCGTGGATCGGTTCGGCGATCCGGCGCGGCCGATGGTCCCGGCGTGTGCGAAGGACGGCGAGGGTGTGGTTCAGACATTCTTCGAGCTGGCCGGCGCCTCGTGGGAGCACCTCGACCGCGACCTGCAGCTCGCCCAGAAGCTCAAGATCGATGCCCAAACGTTCCGCCGCGCGCTGGCCGAGCACCTCGGAGTCACCGAAACCGCTGGCTAGCATGGTGGTTAGGCCGCGAGGCCGCCGTGGATGCGCTACACTGGCCGCGTGAGCGCCTCTGGACCGCTCGATGGTCCAACCGAGTTAGCTCGCCTGGTTCCCCCGGGTGAGCTCGAGGAGCTCCTCGATGCGGTCCGCCGCGCGACGGGAGCCGACCTCGCGATCTACGATCCGACGCGCCGCCGCAGGCTCGCGAGCACCGAAACGGCCGGCGCCCCGCGTCATCCAGTCGAGTACCAGGGCGAGCTGGTCGCCGTGCTCGCCGGCGCCGGCGAGCGTGCGGGCGCTGCGCTCGAGCTGGCAACCGACACGCTCGGCCTGCTCGTCCATCACGCGAGCGCGCGCGAGCTGGCCGCGACGATGCACGAGGAGGCGATGCGGCTGACGTTCGCCGAGCTGACCGAGCACAACAGCCGGCTGCAGCGCGCCGTCGCCCGCCTCGAGGAGCTCGATCGGCTGAAGTCGAACTTCCTCGCCACGATGTCCCACGAGCTGCGCACGCCGCTGACGAGCGTGATCGGCTACGCCGAGATGATGGCGGAGGGGCTCGCCGGCCCGACCACGCCGGAGCAGCACGACTATCTCGCGACCATCCTCGGCAAGGCCGACCAGCTGCTCGGCATGATCACGAGCGTGCTCGACGTCGCCGCGCTCGAGACCGGCCCGCTCGCGCTCGAGCGCTGCCGGCTCTCGCTCGCGGAGCTCGTCGCGAGCGAGGTCGCCACGTTCACGCCGTCGGCCGGCCGCCGGGGCATCGCGATCCAGCTCGAGTCACGTGGCGACTCGATCCTGCTCGGCGACAAGAAGAAGATCCGTCAGGTCGTCGCGAACCTCCTGTCGAACGCGGTCAAGTTCACGCCCGACCGCGGCACGGTCGGGGTCGCGGTGCGGCCGGGGCCACTGTCGCCGCACGAGGCCGAGGCCGCGCGCGCGATCCAGCTCGTCGTCAGCGACTCCGGGATCGGCATCCCGCGCGACCACGTGGCGAAGATCTTCGAGCCGTTCTTCCAGGTCGACTCGTCGTCGACGCGCGCGTTCGGCGGCACCGGCCTGGGCCTCACGCTCGCCAAGGCGTACGTCGAGGCGCACGGCGGCCGGATCTGGGTCGACACCGCGCCGGGGCAGGGCTCGACGTTCGTCGCGACGTTCCCGCTCCGGGTCGAGGAGGTCGCGTGAACTGGCTGTCGCAGCTCTCCGTCGCGATCCCGCTCGCCACGTTGTGTGTGCTGGTGTCGGGCTTCTGCTCGGGGAGCGAGGTCGCGCTGTTCTCGCTGCGGCGGATCGATCGCGAGCAGCTGGCGCACAGCGACTCGGCGCTCGATCGGCGCATCATCAAGCTGCTCGAGCGGCCACGCCGGCTGATCGCGACCGTGCTGATCGGCAACGAGGCGTTCAACAGCGTGCTCGCCGTGCTCGCGCTGATCGTGGTCGGCCACCTCGTGCACGTCCGCTCGCCGTGGGCGCTCGCGGCGCTCGCGCTCGGCGTCTCGCTGCCGCTGATCGTGCTCGTCGCCGAGGTCGCCTCGAAGACGATCGCCGCGAAGGCGCCGCTGACCTGGGCGCGGCTGTGCGTGCTGCCGCTGTCCGCGTTCGCGGTCGTCGTCACGCCGCTGCGCCTCGTCGTCAGCTTCGTCGCCGAGATCCTGCTGCGGCCACTCGGCGACGGGGCGCGCACGCGGCCGGCGCGCGATCTCTCCGAGCAGGAGTTCAGGTCGCTCGTCGATGCCGGCTCGGCGCAGGGCCAGGTCGATGCGCGCGAGCGCCGCCTGATCCACCGCGTGTTCGAGTTCTCCGACAAGAACGTCGGCCAGGTGATGACGCCGCGGGATCGCATCTTCGCGCTCAGCTACGACCTGCCGATGCAGCGGCTCGTCAAGGAGATCGCGGCGCGCGGCTTCTCGCGGGTGCCGATCTACCAGAAGTCGCTCGACAACGTGCGCGGCATCGTCAACGCGAAGGACCTCGTCAACGTCGCGACCGGCCAGCCGACGACGCGGCCGCTCAACGACCTGCTCCACGAGCCACTGTTCGTGCCGCGCACGACGCCGATCAAGCGGCTGTTCCTGACCTTCAAGCAGAAGAAGGTCCACATGGCGATCGTCGTCAGCGAGTACGGCAAGGTGCTCGGACTGGTGACGATGGACGATCTGCTCGCGCAGATCTTCGGTGTCATCCGTGACGAGCGCGCCGCGCTGCAGGCGTCGAACGCGAACCTCAAGCCGCCGCGCGCGCGCACGCCGGGGCTCCCCGGCGCGGCTTTCGGCTACGACACCGGGCCGATCCCGAAGGAGACCAGCGACGGCAACGACATGCTCGATCCGCCGCCGCGCGCGATCTTCCCCGAGGACGAGGTCACGCCGCCCGCCGTCGATGTCGAGGAGCTGCGCGCCGGGGACAAGCGCCAATGATCACCACCGGCCAGCTCGTCGCGCTGATCGTCGGCTGCGTGCTGATCCAGGCGTTCTTCGTCGCGGCCGAGGTCGCACTGTCGGCCTGCGATCGCACCGCGCTGCGCACGCGAGCGGCGGCGGGTGCGGCGAGCGCGGCGCGCGCCGAGCGCATGCTCGCGGTGCCCCAGGTCACGCTCGCGACCACGCTCGTCGGCGCCAACCTCGCGACGCTGATCGCCGTGCTCGTGCTCGCGCTCGAGCTCCTCGTGCGCGGCGCCTCGCCGCTGTGGGCGCCGCTCGTCGTGGTGCCGCCGCTGCTCGTGATCGGGCACCTCGTGCCCAAGGCGATCGTCCAGGCCCACGCCGACCGCATCGTCGATCGGATCGCGGGGCCGCTGCGGCTGGCGTCGTTCGTGCTCCGTCCGCTCGTGGTCGTGGTCGGCGGCTTCGCCGCGGCGCTCACCCGGCTGATGCGGACCGATCGCAAGAAGGCGTTCGTCACCCGCGACGAGCTCGCGCTGCTGATCGAGAGCGAGCCGGTCGGTGACAAGCCGGAGATCAGCGCCGACGAGCGCGAGATGATCGCGAACGTGTTCGAGCTGTCGGAGTACGACGTCAGCGAGCTGATGGTGCCGCTGTCCGAGGTCACCGCGCTCCCCGAGGACGCGCCGATCGCCGAGGCCGCCGTCGAGGTCGCCGACAAGCAGCACTCGCGGATGCCGATCTATCGGTCGCGCGTCGACGATGTCGTCGGCATCGTCCACGTGTTCGACATCCTGCAGGCCGCGACGACGCGGACCGAGAAGCCCGAGAAGAAGACGGTCGCCGAGCTCGCGCACCCGCCGACGTACGTGCCCGGCACGATGAAGGGGAGTGACCTGCTCGTCGAGCTCCAGGCCGAGCAGCAGCACCTCGCGATCGTGGTCGACGAGTACGGCGGCGCGATCGGCATCGTCACGATCGAGGACCTGCTCGAGGAGATCGTCGGCGACATCGAGGACGAGTACGACATCGAGCCGTCGCCGATCCGCGCCGAGAAGCCCGGCGTGTGGCTCGTCGAGGCGCGCACGACCGTCGCCAAGCTCAACACCGAGCTCGACGTCGGGCTGCCCGAGAGCGATGACTACGAGACCGTGGCCGGCCTGCTGATCGAGAAGTTTCGCCGCATCCCGGACAAGGGCGAGTCGCTCGCGATCGGCCCGTTGATCATCGAGATCGTCGCCGCAACGGATCGTGCGATCGAGGCGGTCCGGATCACCCGCCGCAAGAAGTAAGGTAAGCACTAGCCGTGGACCGTACGCAGTTGCAGCTCCTGCTCGAGGAGGTCCGCGCCGGCCGGGTGCCTCCCGAGGACGCCGCGCGCGAGCTGAGCGCATTGCCCTACGCCGAGGTCGCGCAGGCGATCGTCGTCGATCATCACCGCGAGCTGCGCACCGGTGTCCCCGAGCTGGTGTTCGGCGCGACGAAGACAGCCGAGCAGATCGCGAAGGCACTGCGCGAGCTCGCGAAGGACGGCGGCGCGATCGCGACCCGCGTCGACGCCGACAAGGCGAGCGCGGTGCGCGCGCTCGTGCCCGAGGTGGTCTTCCACGAGGCCGCGCGGCTCGTCGCGCTCGGCACCCCGGGCACGCGGCCGGCCTGCGCGCGGATCGCGGTCGTGTGCGCGGGCACCAGCGATCTGCCGGTCGCCGAGGAGGCCGCGCTCGTGGCCGAGTTCCTCGGCGCACCGGTCACGCGGATCGCGGACGTCGGGGTCGCCGGGCTGCACCGCCTGCTCGCGCGGCTGCCGGATATTCGCAGCGCGGAGGTCGTGATCGCGGTCGCCGGCATGGAGGCGGCGCTGCCGTCGGTGCTCGGCGGGCTCGTCGACCGGCCGCTGATCGCGGTACCGACCAGCATCGGCTACGGCGTGTCGATCGACGGCCTGGTCGCACTCGGCGCACTGCTCGCCGCGTGCGCGCCCGGGATCTCGGTCGTCAACATCGATAACGGCGTGGGTGCCGCGGTCGCGGCCGTCAAGATCGCGCGTCTGGCGGTGCGGCGATGACGGAGCTGCGCGGCCTCCACCTCCACATCGACTGCCCGTCCGGGGCGGCGGGCGACATGATGCTCGGCGCGCTGCTCGATCTCGGGGTGCCGCTCGAGGCGATCGGCTCGGCACTCGACGCGATCGGCGCCGGCCGCGAGCGGCTCCAGGTCACCCGCATCGTCAAGCGCGGCATCGCCGCGGTCGACGTCAAGGTCGACACCAGCGGTCACATCCTCGACGAGCACCGCCACGGTGCGCCGCGCCAGCCGCACAGCCATCGTCCCGCGCCAGGCAGCTCCGGCAAGTTCGTCGCGATCAAGTTCCGCGAGCAGCGCCGCGAGCGCCACATCACGGTGGACGAGCTCGGCGGCAAGACCGAGGAGGTCCACGGCCACGCGCACGACGGCGACCACGCGCACTCTCACTACGCCGAGATCCGGGAGCGGATCGTGCGCGCCGCCTTGACCGACGGCACGCGCGCGCGAGCGCTCGATATCTTCGATCGGCTCGCCCGCGCCGAAGCCAAGCTGCACGGCACCACCGTCGACGACGTCACGTTCCACGAGGTCGGTGCGATCGATTCGATCGTCGACGTGGTCGGCACCGCGGCGGCACTCGACTGGCTCGCGCCCGCGAGCGTCACGTGCACGAGCGTCGCGATGGGCTACGGCACGCTGACGTGTGCGCATGGCGTGTTGCCGGTGCCGGCGCCCGCCGCGCTCGAGGTGCTGCGAGAGGCCGGCGGCGTGATGGCCGACGGCGGCGTCGCGACCGAGCTGTGCACGCCGACCGGGGCCGCGATCCTGGCCTCGACGGTGACCCGGTGGGCCACGCCCCCGGCGGGGAGGCCGGTCGCGATCGGCTGGGGGGCGGGGGATACCGACCTCGAGGACCGCGCGAACGTCGTCCGCCTGGTCGCGCTCGCGCACGATGCAAACCATGGGCAGACCGTGTGGCAGATCGACGCGAACATCGACGACATGAGCCCCGAGCTGTCCGGCGCGGCGACCGACGCGCTGTTCGCCGCGGGCGCCATCGACGTGTGGTGGACGCCGATCAACATGAAGAAGGGCCGCCCGGCGCTCACCCTGTCCGCGCTCGCCGAGGCGCCGCGGCGCGACGACGTGATCGCCGCGATCCTGCGCGAGACGACGACGATCGGCGTGCGCTACGCCGAGCTCCAGCGCACCGTGCTCGAGCGGCGGATCGTCGAGGTGATCACCCGCTACGGTCGGATCCCCGTCAAGGTCGCGCTCGAGGGCACCACGGTTCGCAACGTCGCCCCCGAGTACGACGCGTGCGCGGCCGCCGCGCGCTATCACAACGTCCCGGTCAAGCTGGTGTTCTCGGCGGCGCTCGCCGCGTACGACGCGCAACGCTAGCCGGCGCCTGCATGGTAGCCTGGGCCAGGTCGTGGAGAATCTATCGATCGTCGTGCTCGGCGGCAGCGATGAGGACCGTGCGGCGGTCGTCTCGCAGCTCACCGCGAGCGGCCTCGCGGCGCAGGGCGTGACGAAGCTGACGGCGGCCGGGGGGCTGCCCGGATTGATCGTGATCGTCGGCGACGCGGCGGTGGAGCTGGTCGGCGAGGCGCGCGACGTGCCGGCGCTCGCCGAGACGCCGATCCTCGCGGTCGTCCCGCATGTGCCGCAGACGATCGCGGCCGGCGCGCTCGCCGCGGGTGCGACCGATATCGCCGGCTGGCCGGCACCGAGCGCGGTGCTCGTCGCGCGCTGCCGCAACATGCTCAAGCTGTCGCGGCGCGATGCCGCGAACGCGCACGCACTCGCCAAGATCAACGACGTGCTGACGGCGGATGGCGACGACTCCGAGGCGCTGATCCAGGTGCTCCAGATCACCGCGTCCGTGCTCGGGTTCGATCGCGCGTCGCTGATCGCCCACATCGACGGCTCCGATCACGCGTTCGTGATCGCGGCGAGCGCCGCCGAGCCGCTGACGCGGTTCACGCTCGCGATCGCCGAGTACCCCGAGGTGCTCGAGACGATCCGCAGCGGCGCACCGCTGCTCATCGACGACGTGATCACGCATCCGGTGACGGCGCGAATCGCCGACATGCTGACGGCGCGCGGCGTGCGCGGGGTCGCGGTGTTCCCGGTGCAGTGGCGCGGCCGCTCGCTCGGCGCGATCCTGCTGCGCAAGCGGATGCCCGGCGTCGGCCACCTCGGCGCGCGCGGCATCGATCTCGGCAAGCTGATCGCCAGCATCACCGCCGCGCACCTCCGGCACGGCGCCGTGCTCGAGAGCCTGCGCGATCAGACGCACCGGATCTCGCGGGCGCGCTACGAGGCGGAGCGGCGCCTGCGCGGCATCGACTCGCTCAAGGAGCACTTCGAGGCCGGCGCTGATGGCGTGGTCGTGCTCGACGACGGCGGCCGCATCCTGTTCGTCAACCGCGCCGCCGAGCGGATCACCGGGTTCGCGCGCGACGGTCTGCTCGGCAGCGAGCTCGTCGACCTGTTGCCCGCCGAGCAGCGCAGCCAGATCAGCGAAGCGATCGCGCGCGTGCTCGCCGGTGTCAACGTCGACGCGTTCGATCTCGAGCTGTCGACCACGTCGGGCTCGCCGGTCTGGGTCTCGGTCTCGACCTCGACCGTGCTCGCCGGCACCGGCGCCGTGATCCTCGCGTTCCGCGACGTCACCGCCGAGCGCGCGCTCGAGCACGAGCTGCGGTCGACCAAGGAGTTCCTCGAGCGGCTGATCGACTCGACCGTGGACGCGATCATCGCGGCGGACTTCAAGGGTCAGATCATCCTGTTCAACCAGGGTGCCGAGCGGCTGTTCGGCTACCGCGCGCGCGACGTGATCGGCAAGAAGCCGGTGTGGGAGCTCTACGAGACGGGCGGCGCGCGCCACATCATGCGCATGCTGCGGTCGACGAGCTACGGTGGCGTCGGCCGGCTCGAGCAGACGCGGCGCGAGGTGCGCATCGCGGGCGGCGAGACCGTGCCGGTCAGCATGACGGCGTCGGTTGTCTACGAGGGCGAGCGCGAGGTCGCCACCGTCGGTATCCTCACCGATCTCCGCGAGCGCATCCGCATGGAGCAGCGCCTCCTCGATGCTCAGCAGAAGCTGCAGAGCTCCGAGAAGCAAGCGCTCGTCGCCGAGCTCGCCGGCGCCGCCGCGCACGAGCTCAATCAGCCGCTGACATCGATCATCGGGTACGCCGAGCTGATCCAGCGTCAGAGCGACAAGGCAGCTGGACATCTGCGCGCCGTGGGTATCATCCTGTCGGAAGCCGAGCGGATGGCCGGCATCGTCAAGAAGATCGGAAAGATCACGAAGTACGAAACGACCGATTACGTGGGCTCGGCAAAGATGTTGGATCTCGATCGCGCAGCACCCGAGCCCGGGGACAGCCACAACGCCATCCCGATCGAGACGGTCGAGGGTGAGGAGAGCAAGACCGGCGAGTTCACCGCGGTCTCGCCGCCGCCCGCCGAGGCGGTGAGCCAGACGCCGACGCTCGGCGATCTCAGCGAGCTGGCCGACCGCCACGGAGCGAAGCGTTGATGCTGGTGCCACCGAGCGAAGCCGCCCAGCTCGCCGCCCTGCGCGAGCTCGCCGCCGAGCTGCCGTTCGCGCAGAGCGAGCAGGTCGTCGTCGACCGCGTGCTCGGCGTGCTCGCCGACTTGCTCCCCGGCCGCGCACTCGCCGTCCGCGTGATCAACGTGCGAACGCGCGAGCCGGCGCGGGCCTACGTCCGCAACGGCACGCTGCGCGAGTCGGTGACCGCGGAGGGCGTGACCGTCACGCAGGAGGCGCTCGACCGCGCGCGGCTCAAGAGCGCGGTGGCAGCGAGCGCGCGCGTGCTCGTCCGCGAGCGCTGGGACTCGCCGTTCCAGGGGATGGCGACGGGCTTCGCGATCCCGCTCGCGGCGGGCGGCGAGCTGTACGGCGTGCTCGACGTCGGCTACCCGCCCGGCGACGAGGCGCGTGAACCCGACGCGAGCGCGGTGATGTCGATCGCGCAGGGCTTCGCGTTCGCGCTGCGCACGATCCGCCTCCAGGAGGACGCGATCGGGCTGCGCGATTACCAGGCGCGGCTGCTCGATTCGGCGAACGCGCTGATCCTCGGCATCGATCGCACCTGGCGGATCACGGTGTGCAACCGCGCCCTGCTCGAGCTGACCGGCTCCAAGCGCGACGAGGTGCTCGGCCGCGACGTCCGCGACTTCATCTCGGGCGAGCAGCGCCAGCAGCTCACCACCGCGTTCTCGGCCGCGCTCGCCGGTCAGCACCACGCCGCGTTCACGGTGATGCTGCCGACGCCCAAGGCGCCGGTCCGCAGCGTGTGGAGCATCGCGCCGGTCGGCCGCGCAGGCCAGCCAGGCGGCCCGATCGATGCGGTCGTCGCGATCGGTCAGGACCAGTCGAAGATCGATCTGCTCCAGCAGCAGATCGTGCGGGCCGAGCGGCTCGCCACGCTCGGCGAGCTCGCGGCCGGCGTCGTCCACGAGCTCAACAACCCGCTGACCTCGATCACGGTGTACGCCGAATATCTCGTACGCAAGCTCGAGTCGCAGGGCGTCGACGCGCCCGACATCGAGAAGCTGCGGCGGATCGGGGCGAGCGCGCAGCGCATCCTCCGGTTCTCGCGCGACCTCGTCCAGTACGCGCGGCCCAGCGGCAAGGAGACCGAGAATGTCGACCTCGCGGCGGTCGTCCGCCAGTCGGCATCGATCTGCGAACATCTCGTGGAGCGCGGCGGCATCACGCTCGGCATCGAGGTCGATCCGCAGCTGCCCGTGATCCAGGCCGTGGCCGGTCAGCTCGAGCAGGTCCTCATCAACCTGATCACGAACGCCGTGCACGCGGTCGAGAACGGCGGCAAGGTCGTCGTGCGTGCGCAGATCGATGGGCCGTCCACGGTGCTGATCGAGGTCGCCGACTCGGGCTCCGGCGTCCCCGAGCCCGATCGCGACCGTATCTTCGAGCCGTTCTTCACGACCAAGCCGGATGGCAAGGGGACCGGCCTCGGTCTCTCGATCGTTCGCAACATCATCGACCAGCATCGTGGGCAGATCTCGGTCACCCGATCCGATCTCGGTGGTGCAGCATTTCGCGTAGTGATCCCGATCGGTTGAGCGATCGGTCAGAAAGGTTGCGCGCGGGATCGAGCCTGATAGTGTGGGCCCAGGCAATGAAGTCAGATGTGATGCTCGAGCTGCTGGAGACCGCAGCCGATCAGCTGGGAATCAAGGTCAGCTACGAGCCGCTCCAGACGAGCGGCATGACCGGGATGCGCGGCGGGCTGTGCCGCGTCAAGGGCACGTATCGCGTGATCATCGACAAGCGCGCGAGCAACGAGGAGCGCGTCACCACGCTGGCCACGGCGCTCGCCGGGTTCGACACGAGCGAGCTCGAGCTGCCGCAGAAGGTTCGCGACCTGCTTCGCTTCTACGAGGGCACCGGCCCGCGGCGCGCTGCCTGAACGGCAGCGTCCGCAACATGCGCTAGACTGCGCGCGTGCTGCGCGGTCTGTTCATCGCCGTCGTTCTCGCCGGCGTCGCCGGCGTCGGCGGCTGTGCGAAGCACGAGTCGCGGCAGCTCGACTTCGATCTGATTCGCGTCACGAGCGACGCGCGGCTGCGCACCGACACCGTCGGCGAGGGCAAGTTCGCCGAGCTCGCGACGTTCGTGCTCGTCGAGGCGGAGAACACGAGCGAGCAGGGCGCCTATGTCACGCTCGCCGGCGAGCTCACCGATGCCGCGGGCGGGCGGGTCTCCGAGCTGCGCCCGCAGTCGCTGTGGATCCCCGGCGGCGAGCTGCGCACGTTCGCACTCGTCGATCGCGAGCGCGAGCCGCGTCCGACCGCGAAGGCGGCGCGCATCTACGTGCGTGGTGCCAAGCTCGGCAAGCCGCCGCCCGTCCAGATCGACCGCATGCGCCAGGTCGACGATCACGACAAGGTGATCGTCCAGGGCGTGCTCGAGAACCCCGCGCACCGCGGCGGCAACGTGATGGTCATCGCGACGTTCTACGACGCCGCCGGGAAGCCGATGACCCGCCCGTTCTCGCTGCTCTGGGTCGAGGCCAAGGGCGAGTTGCCCGTGCAGTTCGTCGGACCCGTCGGCAGCAAGCGCGGCACCCTCTTCATCGGTGACGCCGCCTTCTAAGGGTCACGACGACAACAGCGACTTCATGTGCGGGTCGTTCGCGACGAGATCCATCATCAGCTCGCGCAGCTCGGCGCGCTCGGCCTGGCCGAGCTGGTCGGTGCCCGCGATCCCGTCGACCAGACGCTCGACGGCCTCGTGCGGCGTCAGCGTGCCGGCCGCGATGTCGGCGGCCATCGCCTCGAGCTCGCCGGCAGCGTGCGTCGCTCGCGCGGCATCCAGTGCGCCTGCGCCGCGAGCGCCGTCTGCCGCGTCGCTCTCCGCGGCCGCGTCGACCTCGTCGGGACCGTCGATGCCGCCAGGTCCGCTCGGGCCTTTCGGGCCGCCGATGCCGCCGGGTCCGCCGATCGAGCTCATGAGGTCCTCGCAGGATACATGGGTTTGGTGCCGCGCGTTGCCGGCCTCGGGAGGGCTATCGACGGGCGCGAGCATCGGTTGCGTGGCGATCCGCTCGTGGTCGGCGGATGGGGCAACCGGCGGTAACGCCCGGGGAATGTGCTAGGGTCCGCCCGTGGCAGCAGAAGCTCCCGTCGTTCGCCTGCGCGACGTCACCAAGAGCTACGGGGACGGTGCGGCCAAGACCCAGGTCCTGCGCGGCGTCAGCTTCGACATCGAGAAGGGCGAGCTGATCGCGCTGGTCGGCCAGTCCGGATCGGGCAAGTCGACGCTGCTCAACATCATCGGCGGGCTCGATCAGCCGGACGCCGGTGAGGTCGAGGTGCTCGGCGTCGACGCGCTGCGCGCCGATGACGCGACGCGTGCCCGCATGCGCAACGAGCAGATCGGGTTCGTGTTCCAGGCGTTCAACCTGCTCGATCACCTGAGCGTGCTCGGCAACGTGATGCTGCCGGCATCGTTCTCGCGCAACGGCCGCGACATCGAGGGCCGCGGCCGCGAGGCGCTGCGCCGGGTCGGCCTCTCGGACTTCGCGCAGCGGCGGCCGAGCGAGCTGTCGGGCGGCCAGAAGCAACGCGTCGCGATCGCCCGCGCACTGTTCAACTCGCCGAGCCTGCTGCTCTGCGACGAGCCGACCGGCAACCTCGACTCCGAGACCGGCCGCGAGGTGATCGATTTCTTCCGCGAGCTCAACGCGAAGGATGGCGTGACGCTGCTCATCGTCACCCACGAGCGGCGGATCTCGAGCGTTGCCCAGCGCGTGATCGCGATGCGTGACGGCATGCTCGTGGAGACCACGGATGAAGCGCTGGCGGCGCAGGCAGGTCCCGCATGATGCCCATCGGCAACCTCGGCAAGATGGTCGTGGCGAACACGATGCGCAGCCCGCGGCACTTCGTGCTGTCCGCGTTCGGCATCGTGATCGGCATCGCGACCTTCGTCGTGTTCCTCGCGTCGACCGAGCAGGTCGCGCACGTCCTCGAGAAGATCTTCCCGCTCGAGCAGGTGCAGGTCGTCGCGCCCCGCGCGTCGCTGCTCGGCAAGGACATCAGCAAGAAGCTCGACGATTCGATCGTCAAGACGATCGAGAGCCGCCCCGAGGTCAAGGCGGCGATCCCGCGCATGAACCTCGTGTTCCCGGCGTTTGGCCGCGGCAACTTCGAGGGCAACGATCTCAAGTTCGAGGTCGGCGGGTTCGCCGATGGCGTCGATCCGGCCTACGTGCACGACAGCCCGCGGATCGCCGAGCTGTTCAAGGACTGGATGGCGGACGACAAGGATCCCCATCGCGTCGCGTGCGAGCCGGCGCCACGCACCGCCGACGACGAGGTGATCCAGTCGCCGAAGGCGCCGCCCAAGGGCCGCCAGACCCAGCTCGGCGCGCCGGCGCTGCCGATCCAGGGCGCCAACGGCGAGTACTTCAACCCGTGCCCGGACCCCGATCGCTACTACTGCGATGACGAGACCCGGCGCTGCGAGCATCGCGTCCCGATCGTGATGTCGCCGACGATGATCGAGCTCTACAACGGTCAGTTCGCGAAGTCGCACGGGCTGCCGATGATCGACACCGACTTCGTCAAGTGGGTCACCGAGCGCGGCGGTCTGTCCGCGATGCGCTTCTCGATCGGCCTTGGCCAGACGACGATCGCCGGCAGCAACACGGCGATCGAGCACCCGCCGCGCCGCGTCGAGGGCGTCCTCGTCGGCATCAGCGACAAGGCGATGCCGATCGGCATGACCATACCGATCCAGTACATCCAGCGCTGGAACCGCCAGTACATGGGCGAGGAGGCGGCGACGACCTACTCGTCGATCATCGTCACCCTCACCGATCAAAATCACATCGCGCCATTCGCCCAGTGGCTCCAGGACACCCTCGACCTTCGCCTCGAGGACTCGCTCGGCGAGAAGTTCGCGACCGTCCTGTTCGTGATCCGGCTCGTGCTCGTCCTGATCTCGCTCGTCATCATCGGGATCAGCGCGATCAACATCGCCCACAACTTCTTCATGCAGGTCACCGAGCGCCGCCGCGAGCTCGGCCTGCTCCGCGCGATCGGCGCGACGCAGGGCGATGTCCGCCGGGTGGTGCTCGGCGAGGCCGCGCTGATCGGACTCATCGGCGGCCTGCTCGGGGTCCTGCTCGGCCTGGCGATGGCTGCTGGAATTGATTACGCGTCGGCGCACTACCTGCCGCGGTTCCCGTATAAACCCACGACTTGGTTCAACTTCAAATGGTGGATCTGGGGCGGGGGCCTGGCCTGCGCGGCCGGCTTCGCCGTGCTCGGCGGCTACCTCCCGGCCCGGCGAGCATCGACCATGGAGCCGGCGCAAGCGCTCACGCAGAATTAGCTGTAATTCAAACGATCCCCGATGTACCACTACGGCCCATCGGGGAGAAACCTCTTGTGGCCCAAGGAATCGAATTCGGATAGGGTCCCAGACAGTAGTGATGTCGCGCGCATCGCTCCGGGTAAACGCAACGTGAAGAAGCCGACGCCTTTCGGCAAATATTATCTGCTCGAGCGGATCAACACCGGTGGGATGGCCGAGGTGTTCCGGGCGAAGGCGTTCGGCGTCGAGGGGTTCGAGCGGCTCGTCGCGGTCAAACGCATCCTGTCGAACATCGCGGAGGACAAAGAGTTCATCCGCATGTTCATCGAGGAGGCGAAGCTCGCGGTCCAGCTCAACCACGCGAACATCGCCCAGATCTTCGACCTCGGTGTCGTCGACGGCAGCTACTACATCGCGCTCGAGCACGTCCACGGGCGTGACCTGCGCGCGATGTTCGATCGCTGCCGCCAGATCGGCGATCCGATGCCGGTCTCGCAGGCGTGCTTCGTCGTCATGAAGGTCTGCGAGGGCCTCGACTACGCCCACAACAAGCGCGACCAGTCCGGTCGCGAGCTCCACCTCGTCCACCGCGATGTCTCGCCGCAGAACGTGCTCGTCTCGTTCGAGGGCGAGGTCA
>DAIRFU010000542.1:0-4974 GCA_036794935.1 Kofleriaceae bacterium
CTCGAGCTGCCCAAGGTCGCGGGCACTCACGGCGACAACGTGAACACGCACTACGTCGATCCGGCGCCGTTCCTGGTCCGCGCCAGCATCGCCCGCGCGCCCGACCGCCGCCACGCGCGCAAGCCGGCGTTTTAGTCCGTCACGCGCGCTCGGCCGTTCTGGGTATAGTGGAGCCGTGTCCACGCGCGATGACTGGATGCGCAGGCTCGGCCCGCTGTACGGCGGAGCCGTCGCGCTCGTTCACTCGACGCCGTGGCGGTGGCCCGACAGCATCGGGAACGAGGCGCGCTCCTCGTTCTGGGTGGTCCTGCTCGGCGTCCCGATCGGCGTCGTGGCGTGGGTCGCCGCCGCGCTGATCGATGCGGCCGGGATGCCGCCGGCGATCGGGGCGCTGGTCGGCCTCGCGGTGCTGTCCCTCGCGTCCGCGGCCCTCGTCGAGCGCGGCCTCGTCGAGCGCATCGATGGCAGCCACAGCATGGCGCCGAGCGTGACCGCGATCCTCGTGCTCGTGTTCTCGACGCTGATCCGTGCGGCAGCGATCGTCGCGGTCGCGCCGGCGGCATGGGTCGGCGTGTTCGTCACGACGGCGCTGGTCGGCCGCTGGGCCGCCGTGTTCCTGCAGGCGCTCGGCGATCCGATCCTCGACGACGACGCGGAGCGTTCGCTCGTCGCGACGCCCGCGCCGGCATGGCTGACCGCCGTGCTCAGCGCCGGCGTGGCGGCGATCGCGGTGATCGCGCTCGGCAAGGCGGGCATCGTCGCGCTCGCGGTCACCGCGGCGATCGCGTTCGGGCTCGGGCTCGACGCGCAGCGCCGGGACCGCGGGCTGTCCTCTCCGGTCGTCGCGGCGGCGGCGGCGGTCGGCGAGCTCGTCGTCCTGCTCGTCGCGACGCTCGCCTGAGCTCAGGGCGGCACCAGCTCGACCACCGTGGCGCCCCAGCCACCGCGGCCGCCGGCGAGCGCGTACCGTGCGACCGCGGGATGGCGCTCGAGCACGCCGTGCACGATCCGGCGCAGGGTGCCGGTGCCCTTGCCGTGGATGATGCGCACGAGCGTCAGGCCCTGCGCCTGCGCGGCGTGCAGGTACTCCTCGACGAGATCCGCGCACTCCTTCGGCAGGAACGTGTGCAGATCGAGCTCGTCTGTGACCGGCGTGCTCATCCCGGCCAGTGGTCGGTCTTCGGCACGAACGGGATCAGCCGCTTGCGCAGCGCGGGCGGCACACGCGCGTCGAGGATCTTCGCCACCTCGTGCGGCTGATACAGCTGCGAGCAGTGCATCAGCACGATGTGATCGTTCGCGAACCGATCCGCGCGCTCGATCACCTCGTCGAGGTGGATGTGACAGCCGGCGCGTGCGGCCTCGAGTGACTTGCGATCATCGAGGAACGTGCACTCCATGATCAGCACGCGCGCGCGCAGCAGGTCGGGCGCGTGATCGAGGACGGAGACCAGGGTGTCGGTCGCGTACGCGAGCTCGAGCCGGTCCTCGTGCTCGGTCATCGGCTCGCCCGCCTGCCGGCGCGCCGCGATCTCCGGCCCGGGCAGCCCGCGGAACTCGGCGCGCAGCTTCGCGACCCTGCGCACGATCACGTACGCGAGCGACGGTACGGGATGGAACGTCCGGATCGCGCGGACGCGCAGATCCCCGCGCAGCTCGATCTCGTCGCCCGGCAACATGCCCACCGCGTCGATCGCGAGCGGCCAGCGCTGGAGCCGGGACAGCGCGGAGAGCGCGGCCTGGAGATCCTCCACGATCTCGGCTGGCATCACGATCCGTGGCGGCTTCGTCTTGCCGTGGAGCGCACGTATCCCGAGTAAGGCCGGTAACGCTCCGACGTGGTCGGCGTGGCCGTGCGAGAGCAGGATGGTATCGATGCCGCCCGCGGAGCGCGGAGAAATCCCTGCATCGAGCACGAGATGCAGCTCCGGCACGATGAGCGAGGTGTACACGCCACCGACGGAGACGCCACGGATCGTGTAGGGCCCGGCGGTGACGGTCGTGAGCACGTGGCTAGTCTACTTGCCGGTGGCCGCGCATGCAGATGCTCGTGGACGAGAACACGCCCTGCAGTGCTAGGATGACGGCCTCATGTTCTGGTACTCCCTGCTGGCGGTCCTGGCGGTTCTGTTCGTGCTGTCGGTCTCGCTGCCGGTACCCCGGCGCATCTGGGCGTTCAGCCTCATCACCGCCAAGTACATCTGGCTCTGGTTTCTCGATCTCGTCGGCCTGCGTCGCGCGTGGTTCGCGATCACCGGGCGCAGCGCGAAGTATCAGAAGCTGACGCGGCCGGTGTTGCTGCGCATGTTCTGCGAGGACCTCGGCCCGACGTTCATCAAGTTCGGCCAGATCATCGCGTCGAGCGCGGGCATGTTCCCCGACGCCTACGTCAAGGAGTTCCAGAAGGTCCTCGATCGCGTCAAGCCGTTCCCGTTCGAGGACGTCAAGCGCACGCTCGACGAGGAGCTCGGCGCCGAGAAGGCCGCGCACCTGATCGACATCGAGCCCAAGCAGCTCGCGTCCGCGTCGATCGCGCAGGTCCACACCGCGAAGCTGCGCGACGGCACGCTCGTCGTCATCAAGGTTCAGCGGCCCGGCATCATCGCGCGCTGCATGGCCGACATGCGGATCATGCGCCGCGTCGCCGGCTGGGTCGCCCGCCTGAAGAAGAACGCCGAGCTCGCGAACCCGGTCGGCGTCATCGACGACTTCACGAAGACGCTCACCGAGGAGCTGGATTTCCGCCGCGAGGCCGAGAACCTCGACAAGTTCAACGAGATCATGCGCGAGCTCGGCCACAAGCACATCCGTGCCCCGGTGCCGCACCACGAGTACACGACGCGCAAGGTGCTCGTCATGGAGCGCTTCAACGGGCTACGCGTCGACAGGTTCGACGAGATCAAGGCCAAGGGCATCGATGGCGAGGGCAAGCTCGTCGACGGTCTGCGAGCGTGGTTCCAGTGCGTCGTGTTCTACGGCTTCTTCCACGGCGACGTCCACGCCGGCAACCTGATGCTGCTCGACGACGACACGATCGGGTTCCTCGATTTCGGCATCGTCGGCCGCTTCGACGAGAAGGAGCGCTATCTCGTCACCGACTACATGATCGCGTTCGCGTCGGGGAACTACAAGCGGCTCGCCGAGATCATCATCGAGATGGCCGGCCAGCCCGAGGGCCTCGACATGGACGCGTTCGTGAAGGATCTCGGCGAGACCTACCGGCCGCTGCTCATGCTCTCGTTCGGCGAGGTCAACTACGCGGACTTCTTGCCCGGCATCCAGCGCACCGCGACGCGCCACAAGATGCGCATGCCGAACGAGTTCATCCTGATCACGAAGCAGCTGCTCTACTTCGATCGCTACGCGAAGTCGCTCGCGCCCAAGCTCAACGTGTTCACCGATCCTCGCCTCGTGCTCGGCATGATGGCCGACATCCAGAAGGCGCGGATGGCGCACGAGCAGAAGCAGCAGCAGCAGCAGAACGCGACCGCGTGAGCGGCACGCGGCCGGTCAGCGGAACCGGTCGTCGATGTTCGTCGCCATCTTCGAGCGCTGCGGCTTGTCGCCGCCGAGATACTTGAGGAACAGGGTCAGGTACTCGGCGCGCTGCTTGTCGAGCGGGCGGAACGAGACGCCGACCTGGTACGCATCCTCGAACGGCGTGCACCACACGATCCGCGCGGGCAGGCGGAGCGGCTCGGACTGCGAGTTGTCATCGAACACGAGCGTGATGTCGACCTCGACATCGCGCCCGGTCGGCAGGTTCCGGGTGAGGTCCGCGCACAACCCGCCGCGCGACACGTTGCGCGTGCGCCCCTCGGTGACCTCGGCTTCGACGTAGACCCGGATCGCCACGTCGGCTGCGAACCGCGGATACTGGCGCTCGGGGATGCTCACGTTCGTCCAGCTTCGCTGGCCGGCCGGGCTGAAGGCAAGTTTCACAGCGTCGCGCCTGGGGCTCGCCTCGGGTAAGCGCGGGCTACCCAGGCACGAGTGTCGCCAGGCGTCCGGTAGTCGGACGCGATGCATCATCGGAGATCTGCGCGTCTGGCCAGCGCCTCCGAGAACCACTCGGCGGTCAGCGCGTCCAGCTCGGCCGCCTTCTCCTGGGCGTCGAGCAGGGCGCGGAGATCGTGACCGGCCGCGGCCCGGGCGGTGACCCAGTCGAAGTACAGGTGAATCACGTAGCCGGCGAGGTGCCGGCGCTGCCGCCGGCGACCGAGGTCCGCGGCCTCGATGCGTGGCTCGTTCGGATCGAACAGCAGGTCGTCGAGATGCCAGGACGCCCCGATCGCGAACGCGAGCGAGTGGCTGATCGTCGGATCGAGCACGTCGCGCCACGCCTGGTTCTGACCGACCCGGGCCGACAGGGACGGGATCAGCGCGGCGAGCCGCGACCGCCGGCGCCAGCTCGGCGTCGGATCGTCCGCGAGGCCGGCGGCTCGATACGCGGCCTGGACGACGGCGCCGACCGGTGGCGCGAACGTGACGACGCGCTCGATCATCGCGCTCGACACCGGGATGTAGAGCCGCGCACCCGCGCGCCGGTGCGGCCCGTCGGGGCCATCGGCCCCCTCGGGCCCATCGGGTTCGTCCGCATTGCCGCGATCGATCGCGCGGGTGTCGACGAGCACGTCGTCGTCATCGCCGGGCGCATCGCCTGTGGCAGCCGGGCGTGCGTTGGCGCGCACGACGAGGAGCGCGAGCACCGCGAGCACGACGAGGACGACCAGCGCGAGCTGCCCACGAGGCTGGTTGCGTGCTCGTGCGGCCGATCGTACGGTGCGAAGGTGGCGTCGTCGTTGACCGAGAATGCGCTGCAGGTGCTCCGCGCCCGCTACCTCGTGCGGGAGAACGGCGTCGTCGTCGAGACCCCGGAGCAGCTGTTCCGCCGCGTCGCCCGCCACGTCAGCGCGGTCGAGACCGCGCTTGGCTACAGCGAGGCCGAGGTCGACGCCGCCCGCGCCCGGTTCG
>DAIRFU010000543.1:0-4925 GCA_036794935.1 Kofleriaceae bacterium
TGTTGCCGTCCGTCGTGCTGCCGCCGAGCCTATCGCTTGGTCGTGGACGGTATCGCCGGCCGCATCGTTCTGCTCTCCGTCCGTCCGTCCTTTGACCGTCCGGAAGAACCTTCGCGCGGGCCGCGGCGCTGTGACAGCCTGCGGCCTCGGGCGACTCGCGCGTTTCGCTGAGCTGTCGTGCTAGCAGCGCGTCTCGACGAGCACCGCCCACGTCCGAACGTCGAGTCACGATCAGGGCAACGCGATGATCTCGGGCGGTGCGCCCGGTGTCGGCGGATCGTCGATCTTGTTCGGCGTCGGATCGCGCGGGTCGGGTGGCTCGGTCGGCGGGTCGCGCCGTGTCGGCTCGCGCTCTGGCGGCGCCTTGCGCTCGGGCACCTCGCGCGGCGGTTGCTTGGGCGGCATCTCCGGATCGTTGGGCGGCGATTGCGGATCACGCACCGGCTCGGGCGGCGTCTGCTTCGGCTCCTCGGGCGAGATCATGCGCACGTTCATGAGGATCGAAGATGCAAGCGCGGCGCCTACTGCAATTTCGCACCGGACTCGATCCAGGCGCCGAGCTCCGCACGCTCCATGTCGGTGATCTTGGTCTTGTTGACGAGCGGCATCGTGCGCTGCTGCACGGCGCGCGCGTAGATGCGGTCCTTCATGCGACGGATCTGCTCGGGCGTATCGAACGTGATGTTGTTCGGCGCGACCTTCCACACGTCGTCGGTCGGATGGGTCGAGTGACACTGCATGCAGCGGTGCACGATGATCTCCTGCGCGCGCGCGAACGTGACCGTGCCGGTCACCTCGGGGCCCTGATGGACCTGGATGCGCGTGATCACGAGCAGGCCGGCGACGCCGAAGGCACCCATGCCGATCGCGGGGGCGAGCCACGCGGCCTTCGCGAGCTGCTTGCCCTCGCCGCGGTAGCGGATGTTCATGAAGTGGCGGACGCCCGCGCCCCCGATCATCACCGCGATCAGCACGAGCCAGTTCAGCGGGTGGCCGGTGGCCGCCGGGAAGTGGTTCGAGAGCATGATGAAGAGCAGCGGGAACGTCAGGTAGTTGTTGTGGATGCTGCGCTGCTTGGAACGGATCGAGAGCGACGGGTCCTGCTCCTTGCCGGTGCGCGTCGCGTCGACGAGCGCGTGCTGCGAGGGCACGATCACCATCCACACGTTGCCGGTCATCAGCGTGCCGATCATCACGCCGGTCTGGATGTACGCGGCCGGACCGTTGAAGATCTGCGTGTAGGCGTAGATCGATCCGAACAGGAGCGCGATCGACAGCGCGGTCGTGACGCGCGGGCTGTGCTGGCCGAGCGTGCGCCACAGGACGTCGTAGACGACCCAGGCGGTCAGCAGCGAGCCGACGCTGAGCGCGACCGCAGCGCCGTTCGACATGTCCCTGACCGCCGGATCGACGAGCGGGATCTTGCCCATGTAAAAGACGACGATCAGAAGCGAGATGCCGGTCGCCCACGTCGCGAAGTTCTGCCACTTGAACCAGTGCAAGGTCGGCGGCAGCTCGCCGGGCTCGAGCAGCTTCTTCTCGACGTCGTAGAACGCGCCGGAGTGGACCATGAAGATCTTGCCCTGCGAGAGGCGCGACTTGGCGATGTGCTTCTCGAGGTTGCGATCGAGCCAGTTGAACAGCATCGAATTGCCGATCCACATGATTCCCGCGATCAGGTGTGCCCAGCGGAAGAGCACGTCGAGCAATCCGGTTACGTCCACGGCGGCAGTATAATCGCCACATGCGGTTGTTTGTCGCCGTGCTGCTGGTTGTCTGCGCGTGCAAGAGTGAGTACGAACCGCCACCCCCACCGCCGGAGAAGCCGGCCGAGCCGCCACCGCCGAAGAAGCAGATCGGGCCGGCGGATTTCGGCAGCTGCACGCTGACGGCGTCGGGCGCGTTCACGGCCGAGGAGACGATCGCGGGAGACCGCAAGTCCGCCGCGAGCAAGTACTGGCAGGCCGAGTACGAGCGCGGCGCGACGCCGCTGCCGGCACTCACCGTCAACTGCGCCGGCAAGGACCTCCGGCTCTCGATCGTCTCGGCACCGCACGCCGAGGTGCCGTTCGGGGTCAAGACGTACGACGTCGGCGGCAAGACCAGCGAGCTCGTGCTGCTCGGCCGCGCCGGCGATCAGCTGAGCGACTTCGCGGGTCAGATCGTGCTGGACGCGTTCGACGGCACGCACGTCGCCGGCACGATCGACATCACGGCGAAGCAAGGCCGCAGCAACAAGCGCGTGACGATCGAGGGCAGCTTCGACCTCACGTGCCCCGGCATGGCCGGCTGCGCGCGCTGACGAGCGGGTCTCGACGTCAGCGAACGCAGGCGCCGTCGGCCCACTGCGTGATCTCGTCGCCGGCGGCGCGGAACAGCAGGACGCCCTCGAAGCCGTAGCCGAGGGGACCCTGCCGCGCGAGGATGCCGATGTAGTGGTGGTCGAAGTCGATGAACGGGTAGGCGCCGTAGGCGCCGGGGCTCGAGTTACGGTGCCCCGCCCCGCAGTCGAACGTGTCGAGCTCGCCGGCCGTCGGGCACTCGAGCCAGTTCCCGAGCCCGTACGACCAGTCCTCCTGGACCTTGTCCCACGCGGGTGACGCGCCGACGGTCGCGCTGCCGCGCTGGTTCGCGAACAGCTCGGCTCGCGTGGCAGGCTCGAGCAGCGCCCCTTGATCGAGCGCGCGCAAGAACGCCAGGTACTCCGTCGCGGTCCAGTGCATCCCACCCGCCAGCCGCGGATTGCTGGCCGACGGCAGATCGTACGTCGAGGTCGCGAACAGGCCGGTGCGCGCCTTCCAGGCCTCGAAGATCTCGTTCCACGACGCGGCGCCCACCGCCTTCATCGCCATCAGGCCCGCGACCTGGAGATGCGTGCCCGAGTAGTAGAACTGGCTCCCCACCGGGGTCGCGCTGGCGCTGTTGCGCGTGTAGATGTTCTCGACGCACATCTCGAAGTCGAAGCTCGCCGAGTTCAGACACAGCGGCTCGTCGTAGAAGCCGGACGTGAACGCGAGCAGGTCGCGCAGCGTCACGGTCGATTCGGTCCAGAACGGGAGCAGGTCGTGCGGCTTGGTGTCGAGGGTGAGCACGCCCTGATCGACGAGGTCGAGGATGACGACCGCGCTGACCAGCTTGGACGTCGACGCCGACTCGTAGCGAGTCGACGCGCTCGAGTCACCATGGGAGTGGGCATAGCTCTCGCCACCCTCGGTCTCGAGCAGGAGCGTGAAGTCCGGCGTGCTCGTGATCGCGGTGTCCTCGGCGGCGAGGTCGAGCGTGGCCGAGATCCGTGCCTCGAGAGATGCGCAGTCCGAGCCCGAGCCGTCGCCGCCCGCGGCATCGGCGGTCGCGCCGGCCTTGGTGTCGTCACAGCCGGCCAGCGAGGTGAGTGCGATCGAGAACATCGCGACGACGACACGGTATCGGGGCCAGGGCCGACTCATGGTTTCTTCCACGCTACCCGGCCGGCGCGGGCGAGTGCAATTGGCGATTCGTCAGCCCCAGGCGCGCTGGATCGCCTCGGCGATGCCGCCGCCGCCGCCGGACTCGTGGTCGAGCACGTCGGTGGCCTTGCCGCGCACCTCGTCGGGCGTGCCGCCCATCGCGAACGAGCGGCCGGCGACCTCGAACATCGGCACGTCGTTGAACCAGTCACCGACGACGACGGCCTCGGCCACGGTGCAGCCGACGGCGGTGCACAGCTCGACGAGCGCGGTGCCCTTGGTAGGACCGGCGGCGCGGACGAGGATCGCGTGCTTGCCCGGGTACTGCCAGATCGGAAAGCTGACCGAGAACACATCGGCGGCGTGGCCGCGCACCAGCGCGTGGGCGGCGGCGACCTCCACGTCGTCACCGATCGCGACCGCTGCGAGCGGGTCGTTGGCCCAGATCCGCTCGTCGAGTGCCTCCTCAACGACCCGCAGCTTCGGCGACCACGTGCGGACGTAGTGCGCGTACGGCTCGCCCGCCTCGTCGTGATGGATGCCGTCGTGCTCGAACACGAACGCCGCGAGCCCGCGAAACGCCTCGCGCAGGAGGTGGGTGACCGGCGGCGGCATCGGGTGCCGGGCCAGGGTGCGCTCGGACTCGGCCTCGACGAGGTGACTGCCCTCGACGCAGGCGATCGGGCCGACGATGCCGCAGGCGCGGGCAGCCTCGACCGAGCCGGAGTGGAGCCGACCCGTGTTGATCGTGACGGTTACGCCCGCTCGGCGCAGCTCGGCGATGGCGGCCACGTCACGCTCGTCGACCTTGCCATCGCTCCGGCGCAGGAGGGTCCCGTCGAGATCGACGGCCAGGAGCCGGTAGACCATGCCGTGGCATCGTACCACCCCACTTCGCCGTGGCATGCGGAGCGCCGCGATACTAGGATGGGGCCGTGTCGCCCGACGTGGCCGCCGCAGCTTCGCGTATCGCGACCGCCGGCCGTGCCGCGTGGCCTGACGTCCACGTCAGCGAAACGACGATCGCGAACCGGCTGGCGGCGCGACTCGCGGCGGATCCGGACGCCCGGCTCGAGTCGCTGCACGATGCCGACCTCTACCTGGCGACCGCGCTCGCCGAGGGCGACGAGGCGGCGCTCAAGGCGTTCGAGGCGGACATGGTGCCGCAGATCGACGTCGCGCTGCGCCGGCTGCGGCTCGCGGGCGGCACCGCCGACGAGGTCAAGCAGGCACTGCGCTTCGATCTGCTCGTCGGCCCGGACGGCCACCGCCGCATCGCGGACTACGCCGGCCGCGGCGAGCTCGCCGCGTGGCTGCGCGTGAGCGCGACGCGCAAGGCGCTCAAGGTGATCCGCAAGATCGATCGCGAGGAGACGCTCGACGAGATCCTGCTCGATCACTGGCCGGACGCGACACCGGGCCCGGAGCAGAAGCAGCTGCGCTCGCAGTACACGGCCGAGCTCAAGAAGGCGATCCGCG
>DAIRFU010000065.1:0-14922 GCA_036794935.1 Kofleriaceae bacterium
GTCGCACTCGTCGTTGCGCAGGCACGAGGCACCGGCCGGCTTCTGGGGGACGCAGCTCGTGCCGTCGCAGTACGCGGCCTCGTAGCAGCTCGTGGTGCACGACATGCCGAGGGTCGGCGGCAGCGCGCACGCCGCCTCGACGCACTCGTAGAACATCGAGCACTCCGCACTGGACGTGCACGGATCGTCGAGCAGCCCGACGGCGACGCAGGAGCCGGCGACGCACGTCGCGCCGACCTCGGCGCACGCGGACTCGCACGGCTCGCCGAGGTGCGGCAGCGGCGAGCACGCACCGGCCATCGTCTGGGTGCGGCCGGCGCAGTAGAGACCGTACGCGCACGGCTCGGCGTCGCACGCGGCACCTTCGGGCAGCGGCGCGTGGCAGAGGCTGTCGACGCCGCAGAAGGCATCGCCGGCACACAGCGCGGTGCACGGCTCGCCGACCGCGGGCCGCGGCGCCGGCTCGATGCAGGTGCCGGCGCAGCACGCGTCCGTGCAGGTCGGCACGTCGCAGCGCCCGGACGTGCACTCGCGGTCGAACGCGCAGGCGTCGCCGAGCGCGACGGTGCCGGTGAGCACCTCGTAACAGGTGGCGAGATCGTCGGGTGACTGCTGGGTGAGGTCGCACGCGAGGCCGGCATAGGCATCGAGGCAGGCCTGCGCGGTGTCGGCGTGATACGCGAGGGTGCCGGCATCGAGTGCGGCCTGGGTGCTCGGGCTCTCGATCGCCATCCGGTCGAAGAATGCGCGGCACTCCGGGCCGGCCGCGGCGAGGCCGCAGCGCGTGTAATAGGTGCAGCGCGCGTCGACGAGCGCGTCGGCGAAGCCGGCGTAGTCGAGGCCCGAGCTGCAGCCGGTGACCGCGATCAGCGCGAAGACGGCGAGCCGGCGCATGTCCAGCATCGTACCCCGGCGCTAGTATGCGCAGGTGGCAGGGGAGCCCGAAGTCACCCTCGACGGGACGCTCGAACGGATCACGTTTCGAGGCGACGACTACTACACGGTCGCGCGGTTCACGACGGACAAGGGCGAGGCGATCACGATCGTCGGCAAGCTCGTCGAGATGAACGAGGGCACGCCGATCACGGTGGTGGGGCAGTGGGTGGTCGATCGCAAGTACGGCCGTCAGTTCCGGCTCTCGTTCGCGCACCCGCGCACCCCGAAGACGGTGATCGGGATCGAGCGGTTCCTCGGCTCGGGCTTGATCCCGGGGATCGGGCCATCGCTCGCGAAGCGGCTCGTCGAGAAGTTCGGCAAGGACACGCTCGACGTGATCGACAAGACCCCGGCACGGCTGACCGAGGTGGTCGGCATCGGCACCCAGCGGGCGCGCCAGCTCGCCGCGGCGGTCGCGGCGCAGCGCCACGTTCAGGAGGTGATGGTGTTCCTCCAGGGCCACGGCGTGACGGTGGCGCAGGCCGCGCGCATCGTGAAGAAGTACGGCAAGGACGCGATCAACGTGGTCCGCGAGAACCCGTACCGGCTCGCGCACGAGGTCTGGGGGATCGGATTTCGCACGGCGGACTCGATCGCGGACAAGCTCGGCATGGCGCGCGATGCGCCCGAGCGGCTCGAGGCCGGCATCCTCCACGCACTGGAGACCAGCGCCGAGGACGGCCACCTGCACGTGCCCGACGAGGAGCTGCTCGCGGCGGCGGCGGAGCTGCTCGCGATCGACGCGGCGACGCTGCAACCCCGGCTCGCCGCCCTCGAGGCGAGCGGGCTCGTGATCCGCGAGGTGCTGGGCAGCCGCGGGCCGTGCTCGGAGCTGCCCGAGCTGTACGCCGCGGAGAGCGAGTCGGCGGCGCGGCTCGCCGAGCTGGCGTCGTCGCCGGCGCGCAGCTTCGCGCTGGATATCGGCGCCGCGATCCACGCGTTCGAATCGGTGACCGGGCTCGAGCTGGCGACCCAGCAGCGACAGGCGATCGAGGCGGCGCTGCGCGATCGCTGCGTGGTGATCACCGGCGGACCCGGCGTCGGCAAGACGACGATCGTCAAGGCGATCGTCCATCTCGCGCGGCTCGGCCATCGCAAGGTCGCGCTCGCGGCGCCGACCGGGCGTGCGGCGAAGCGGCTCGGCGAGGCGACCGGGGCCGAGGCGATGACGATCCACCGGCTGCTCGAGTACCAACCCCACGAGGGCGGGTTTCAGCGCACGCGCGAGAACCCGCTGGAGGCGGACCTGCTCGTCGTCGACGAGACCTCGATGGTCGACGCGCTGCTGTTCCGCGCCGTGCTCGACGCGCTGCGACCGGGCTCGCAGCTCGTGCTCGTCGGCGACATCGATCAGCTGCCCTCGGTCGGGGCCGGTGCCGTGCTCGCGGACGTGATCGACTCGGGCGCCGCGACAGTGATCCGGCTGACCGAGATCTTTCGCCAGGCGGCGGCGAGCAAGATCGTGCTGTCGGCGCACCGGATCAACCGCGGCGAGCTGCCGGACCTCGAGACCGCCGGTGATCGCAGCGACTTCTACTTCATCTCGCGCGAGGACCCCGAGGCGGCGCGCGCGACGATCGTCGAGCTGGTCGCCGAGCGCATCCCGGGGCGGTTCGGATTCGATCCGATCACCGGGGTCCAGGTGCTGACCCCGATGCATCGCGGCGATCTCGGCACCGCGGCGATCAACCGCGCGCTGCAGGAGCGGCTCAACCCGGCCGGCGGTGGCCCCGAGCTGGTGCGCGGCGAGCGCGCGTTTCGCCGGGGCGACAAGGTGATGCAGCTGAAGAACGACTACGACCGCAACGTGTTCAACGGCGACATCGGTGTGATCCAGCTGATCGGCCCCGCGGGCCGGAGTGAATCCGGCCCGCTCCATTCCGGCAGCGACACCGGCGCGCTGCGCGTCGACTTCGACGGCCGCGACGCGACCTACGAGCGCGCCGAGCTCGACCAGCTCGTCCACGCGTACGCGGTCAGCGTGCACAAGAGCCAGGGCTCGGAGTACCCGGCGGTCGTGATCGCGCTCGCTACCCAGCACTTCATGATGCTCCAGCGCAGCCTGCTCTACACCGCGGTCACGCGGGGCAAGCAGCTCGTCGTGATCGTCGGTACGCGCCGCGCGCTGCAGCTCGCGGTCCGCAATGCCGACGCCAAGCGGCGCTATACGTGGCTCGCCGAGCGGGTGCGGGCGGCCATGGCCGTGCCATAGTTCGCGCGATGGGTCGGCTCGAGGACATCGTCGATCGCAACCAGCACCCGCGGAAGCACCGCAAGCTGCAGGTTCCGGTCGGCATCTTGCTGTCGGCGTTCGTGCTGCTCGTGCTGGTCCTCATGATCTTCACCGACCTCGCGCTGTCGCCTTCGGACGAGGCCACCGAGCCGGCGCAGGGGTCGGCGAGCGGCGAGAAGCACGTCGACGGCGTGCTGCTCTATAGCGTGCCGTGGGCCCGTGACGCCGGCGTGGATGCTCGTTGACATGTGCCGCACATGAAAGCATGCTTGGCACATGTCGAAGATGATCCAGGTACGTAACGTGCCCGATCAGCTGCACCGCCGGCTGAAGGCACGCGCGGCGGAGCGGGGTGTCTCGCTCTCCGACCTGATCCTGGACGAGCTGCGGCAGGTCGCCGAACGCATCAGCCCCCAGGAGCTCGCAGCGCGCTCGAGTGCGATCGTGCGCGCGGACCTCGATCCGTCGCCGGCCTCGTTGCTGCGAGCCGAGCGCGACCGTCGGTCCTCGTGATCGTCGTCGATGCGTCCGCGCTCGTCGAGTTGCTCGTGGGCGGTACCCCGCGTGGCGCACGCATCGCGGCACGCATCCGTAGCGAGACGCTGCATGCGCCGCATCTGGTCGATCTCGAGGTGCTGTCGGTATTGCGCACCCTCGAGGCGAGGCAGGCGCTGGCTTCATCGCTGGCGTCGCAAGCCGCGGCCGACGTGGTCGCGCTCGCGATGACGCGCTACCCACACGAGCCACTCGCCGCGCGGATCTGGCAACTTCGCGGCAACCTCACGGCCTACGACGCGAGCTACGTGGCGCTCGCCGAAATCCTGGCGGTGCCGCTCGTCACCTGCGACGCGCGGCTCGCCGGCGCGCCGGGGCATCGCGCGAGCATCGAGCTGGTCGCCTGATCTGACTCAGCCGCGGTAGACGTCGTCCTGCTCGATCTTCGACAGGGTCCAGTCGAAGCTCGCGTTCTCGATCTCGGCGTTGCAGTGGGTGCACGCGCCGGCGTCGCTGATCGCGAGCGGGGCGCCGCAGTGCGGGCAGTTCGGCGTGGTCGTGATCGGGCCGCGTCGCGCCGACGAGCGCACGAACGTCCAGTACTCGGTGTACGCGCGGCGGGACTCGCGCGAGCCGCCCACCACCTCGCCGGCGGCGTCGATCGTGACGTCCAGCCCATCCGCGAACAGCCGCACGGTGATCGCGTCGTACCAGCGGTCACGCGTGACCTTCGCGAGCGCGAGCTTGCTGATCGCCGCCTGCTCGAGCTTGTTCACGAGCCCCTCGCGCTTGTACTCGGTGATCCAGAACTGCAGGTACTGGAGCAGCGAGGACGTGACGAGGCCGCGGACGGGCGTGAGCTCCTGCGCGCTCCACGCGGTATTGAGTCGGTCATAGATCATGCGGATGCGCGAGGTGAGCGCATCCCAGCTCACGTTCGAGTCGTCCTTGCGGAGCTCCGCGAGGCGCTCCTGCACGTCATCCTGCGCCAGCGTCGGGAAGTCGTTGCCGACCTCCTCGACGGTACCGGTCAGCGTCGGCCCGACACTGGTCTCGGCATCGACGCGGATCGAGGTGACGGTCCAGTCGAAGCGACCGACCTCCATCGCCGCGCCGCAGTGCGCGCACGTGCGCGGCGAATCACCGCTCCTGAACGGCGCGTTGCAGTTCGGGCAGTCGAACGTGCGCGTGCGGTCGGGCGGCCGGGTCGGGGTGCTCGCCGAGCGCGCGAAGGTCCAGCGCTCGGAGACGTCGACGGTGCCGGCCGCCGCCGCGAGGTTCGCGTCGACGACGACGACGAGCTGCACGAGCGCCGGATCGCCGTTCGCGTGCACGCGGCTGATGCGCAGGTTGCCGATCACGACCTGGTCGATCCGACCGGAGCGGTTCGCCATCATCGCGAGCGCATTCGGGCCCAGGTACGGCGTCAGCGTCGCGAGCTCGGCGCGATCGTGTCGAGCGCGGTGTGCCGCCGAGAACAGCCGGTACGCGAAGTCCTCGAACGCGACGCGCGAGAAGTCGGGGTCGCGCTCGAGCACGCGCGACAGGTCGAGCGGCGGCGGCGGACTCGGCGGCATCGCCGGCCTCGACATCGTGGTGTACGTGCTCGACCGCGTGCTGCCTGCATTCCCCAGGACGAATGCGGTCACGATGACCACGCCGATCACCAGGAGGAGCACGGCGCCCCCGCCGGAGCTGCTCCCGCCACCGGAGCTGCTGTAGCCGCCGCCTCCGCTGTAGCCGCCGCCTCCGCTGTAGCCGCCGCCTCCGCTGTAGCCGCCACCTCCGCTGTAGCCGCCGCCTCCGCCACCGCCCGAGTACGTGTTGCCGCCGCCGGGGCGCGCATCCGCCGGCGCCGCGATCACCGCCAGCGCGCCGATCATCGCGAGGCCGAGTAGCCACGCCAGGCTGCTGCGTCGTGCCCGCGGCGACCGGCTCGCCGGGGCACGACGGCCGGGCGGCGGCGCAGCGCTGCTCGGCAGCGAGCTCACGGCAGCGTCCTGCGCTGGCGCGGCGGCGCGCCGAACACGTGGACCGCGTTCGGGAGCTCGTCGACGTCGTCGGGGCCGCGGGGCAGGGCCTTCGCGAGCTCGGGCGCGAGCGCGGCGAGTGCCTTGCCGAACGCCGCGGCGCCCTGCGGCACGTGCGTCTCGAGCGTACCGGCCCACGCGGCGAGCCGCTCGGTCCCGATCTTGTCGACCACCGCGAGATCGCCGACCAGCTCGACCATGCGCTCGCGCAGCGCGACATAGACCAGGATGCCGGTGCGGCCCCGCGTCGCGTGGACGCCGCGCTCGACGAACGCGGTGTACGCCGCCTCGCGGACGTGCTCGTAGCGCAGCCACGGTGGCGCGATGAACCGGTAGAGCGGCGGCGCCGCCTCGACGAGCAACGCACCGAGGATGCCGGCGAGCACCGGCAGCACGAGGATCTGCCACAGCGCGAATTCGACCGGCGAGTAGAGCGTGAACGCGAGGATCGCGACCGCGGCGACGATGCCGACCGTGGCGTGCTGCATCAGCGAGTAGCGTGCACGGGGCCGGATCGCGATCGCGATCTCCGCGGCCGACTCGACCTCGATGGCCTCGACCGCATCTTCCAGCACCCGCTGGCCCGCCTCGGTGAGAAATTTCATCGCTCGAGCTCGTGCAGCAGCTCGACGAGCTTCTGGACACCTTCCTCCGGGAAGGCGTTGTACAGGCTCGCGCGTATGCCTCCGACGGAGCGGTGGCCGCGCAGGCCGCTCATGCCGCGCTCCTCGGCGCGCGCGAGCAGCTCCTCCTCGAGCTCCTTCGTCGCGCCGCGGAACGTGATGTTCATCTGCGAGCGGCTGTCCGCGCTGGCGTGCGGCCGCCAGACCTCGCTGTGATCGAGACAGTCGTAGAGCAGCGCGGCCTTGCGCCGGTTGCGCTCGGCCATCGCGGCGAGCCCGCCCTGCTCCTTGATCCACGCGCACACCTCGCCGATCATCCAGATCCCGAACGTGTTCGGCGTGTTGTGCATCGACCGCTCGGCTTCGTACGTGCGGTACTGATAGAGCGCAGGGAGCTCGCGCGTGCCGGTCGCGATGAAGTCACGTCGCGCGATCACGAGCGAGATACCGGAGGGCCCGAGGTTCTTCTGCGCGCCCGCGTAGACCATGCCGTGCCCGGCGAGTGCGAGCGGCCGGCTGAAGATGTCACTGGACGCGTCGCAGACGAGCGGTGCCGGCGCGCCCTGCGGCGGCTCTGGCCACTCGGTGCCGTAGATCGTCTCGTTGCTCGTGTAGTGGACGTAGCGCGGCGATGCCGACCAGCTCGCGGTGGCCGGCAGGCTCGCGAAGTGATCGGCCTCCGCGGAGCACGCGACGTGCACCGTGCCGTAGCGGCGGGCATCGGCCATCGCCTTGGCCGACCAGATGCCGGTGTGGCAGTAGTCGGCCGTCTCGCCGGCTGCGAGGAAGTTTTGCGGCACGAGCGCGAAGTGATGGGTCGCGCCGGCGGTCATGAACAGGACCGCGAATTCGTCGCCGATCCCGCCGACCTCGCGCACGAGCGACTCGGTGCGGTCGAGCACGCGGCCGAAGGGCTTGCCGCGGTGGCTGTGTTCGAGAATGCCGATGCCCGAGCCGTCGAGATCCCAGATGGCCTGCTGCGCGCGGCGCAGCACCTGCTCCGGGAGGACGGCTGGGCCCGACGAGAAGTTGAGCTTCCTCAGTTCTTGTCGTCCCGGTAGAAAACGGTGATCGCGATGCAGTGGAACGCCTCGTCAGACGACTGCGTGATGACGATGTCCGTGACCTTCTTGTCCTTGTTCGCCTGGATCCAGGCGGTCACCTTCTCACCCAGCTGATCACGGTCCGCCACCATCGTCGCAGAGAAGACCTTCACGCCGTTGAACTTGACGTCGTTGCGCAACGTGATCTGACCTGACTGATTCGATAGGTTTGCAGACATTCTTGGTCCGTTGCAACCTAGCACAGGTGGCCGCGTATTCGATCTGCGCGACGAGACCGCGCGCCAAAAATTCTGCGCGCTAGTCGTCGTCGTCGAGCGCGCGATCGAGTGCGTTCGCGATGCGTTCCGCTTCGGCTGCTGACATTCCAGTGGGAGTGAACGCCTTCTCCGCGGTCTCGACGAGAGCGGCCATGCGCGCCTGCTCGACGGTCAGCGTCGTTGGATCATTCGTGATCCACTCGTCCAGCTCCTCGGTGAGGCGCTTCTTGGGGGCGCGTGCCTCCTGGCCGCGAGGCGCGAGACCCGGTGCGGGCGCGCCGCGGCGGCGGTAGGAGATCGAACCGTAGGAGATCTCGAGGTCCCGGCGGAACTCGATCATGTTCTGGTAGCGGTGGCCGGGATCCTTCTGCATCGCCTTCAGGATCACGGACTCGGCCTGCTCGGTGATCTCGCGGTGCGGCGCGAACTCGCGCGCCAGCGGCGGCGGCTGGTGGATGTGCATCGACAGCACCTCGCTCGACTGCGGCGCCTCGAACGGCGGTCGGCCGCACAGCATGTCGAACAGGATCACGCCGAGCGAGTAGACGTCGGCCCGGTGATCGACGTCCTCGCCGCGCGCGGCCTCGGGCGACATGTACTCGGGCGTGCCGAACACCGCGCCTTGCACGGTCTCGGCCATCAGCTCGTCCTGGATCAGCACCTTCGCGATGCCGAAGTCGAGCACCTTGACGAAGTCGTACGACTCCTCGCGCTCGGTGATCCACTGCTGGTCCGGCATCATCCGCACGAGGTCGCGGCGACCGGGCCGCTTGAGCAGCATGATGTTGTCGGGCTTGAGGTCGCGGTGGATCACGCCGACCGCATGCGCGGCATCGAGCGCGAGCGCGATCTGGTTCGCGATGTTGAGCGCGCGGTGCAGCTCGACCGCGCCGTCCTTCTCGATCAGATCCTCGAGCGACTTACCCTCGAGGAACTCCATCACGAAGTAGACCGGCCCCTCGGGCAGGATGCCGAAGTCGGTGACGTCGACGATGTTCGGGTGGTTGATCGACGTCGCCGCACGCGCCTCGCGCAGGAAGCGATGGATCGCCTCCTGATACTTCGCGAACTGCGGGTGCAGCACTTTCACCGCGACGGGCTTCTTGATGTAGATGTGCTCGCCCATGTAGACGGTGCCCATCCCGCCGCGGCCGAGGATCTTGTCGAGCCGGTAGTTGCCGATGTTGTGGCCGAGCCGCGCGATGTCCTCCTCCTCGACGAGGACCGCGGAGTCATGCAAACAGAAGCGCTCCCCGTCGGGGAAGCGCGTGAAACACCGGGGGCATACCTTCACTTGCCCAGCCTCGACTGTATGAACAGGGCGAGGAAGCGGTTGTCGATCGGGCTCTGGCCCTCGGGCGGCTTGACGTTGAGCAGCGTGAACTCGAGGCCGATGTCGAACTTCTGGTTCGGCGAGAACTCGACGCGGCCGGTGACCGGGACCTGGAAGTTGCCGGCCGACGTGTCGAAGTCCGGGATGCGCAGCTGACCGAACACGACGACCGACAGCGGCGGGATCGGGTTCGTCGCGACGCCAACCGACGGAACGAGATCGGGCTTCGCGCCGTTCTCGATGCAGTTCATCGTGTCCGAGCCGGGCGAGCTGCAGTACGCGGGGGCACCCATCATGCGCTTCGTGGGATCGCCGCGCTCGCTGCCGTTGAAGTCGATGCTCATCAACGTCTGCAGCGCGACGATCGCGATCTCCGGCTTGATCGCGTAGCGGAACGGGAACCCGATGTCGATCGAGAACTGGGTGCCGCCCGCGTCGTAGTTGCCCGACGGCAGCAGGTCGTCGGTGCCGGCCGCGCACGTCGTCGGCGCATCGGGATCGGTGCCGCAGAAGCGCGGGATCGCGAAGCGGTGCACGTTCGCGGCGAGCCGGATGTCGGCGACGTCGTAGGCGAGCGAGCCCTCGAAGCCGAAGTAAAATCCGAACTGCTTGAAGTTGTATGCGTTGGTCGCGCCGCCGATGAGCGAGAAGTTGTCCTTGAGACCGTAGATGCCCTCGGCCGAGAGACCGAACGTCTCGAATGCGCCCTTCGCGCTGAGGTCGGTGCCGACGCCGATGCGGACCTGCCCGATGTGTTGCGTCATCGTCAGCGGCCGCGAGATCTCGCGCACCGGATACGTCTTCATCGTGAACAGACCGCCGGCCGTCACCGGTGGCTGATCGGCGTCCTCCTCCTCCTCCTCCTCCTCGTCTTCGCCCTCGTCGTCGCCGCCGTCCTCCTCGTCCGCACTCTCCTCCTCGTCGTCGCCGGCGTCGTCCGCTTCTTCTTCGTCGTCGTCAGCGGCGTACGCGGTGTGCACCCGAAGGGCGAGCGTACCCAGGCTCAGGGCCGAAACGAGCAGCCCTCTCGAAAGCAGGCGAAGCATCACCACCTCTTGGAAATGCTACAGCAAACCTGCGGTCAACGGTGAAGGCCCGGCCCGAAACGTCGAAGGGCCCGCTGGTCTCCCAGCGAGCCCGTCGACTCGATTACAAAGCGTGCGGGTGCGGCTAGCGCCGCTTGCCCTTCTTGCCGCCGCCCTTCTTCGCGGGCTTCTTCGCGCTCTTCTTTGCGGCAGGCTTCTTCGCAGGGCTCTTCGCCCGCTTCGGCGCCGCCGAGCGCGACGCCTTCTTGCGCTTGCTGCCGCCGACCTGGCGCTCCTTGCGGGCCACGTCGCCGTCGCCGTCGAGGTAGTAGAGGTACTTGCTGTAGTCCATCTCGATGCCGGCCGCGGCCACCTTGGAGGCCCTGCCCTTCGGCTGGCCCGGCTTCTTGCGCGGCGTCGCCCACACATCGCCGGTCTTGATGTAGTACATCAGGTCGTTGTCACGCTTGATTCCAAGCTTCGCGATCTTCTCACCCATGGTTTGAGACCCTCCCTAGGGGTAATTGGGTGTCGCGAACGCTACACGAACCGTCTGACAAACACTCCGGAAATCCTCGTCGAAGATCTTTTTTTTGGCGATTTTCTCGTCGGAGATCCGGATCCCGGGGGGCGGGCGGCGCGATTCCTCGACGAGGAAAAGCTGTGGATAACCTGTTTCTCGACGACGATCTAACGGCGCCTAAATCCTCGACGGGAAACGGCATTTCCTCGACGAGGAATCGCGCGCTCGCACACGAGCACCTGGCTCTCGGCGTTGCCGTCGAGCGCGCCCCCTCGGAAATCGCCGTAACGCTCCACGACGCGTAGTCCGGCGTGGGCGACGAGCGCCTCGAGCTCGGCGGGGAAGAACTTCCGCTGCGAGAGCTTCACGATCCTCGTCGGCCCCTTGCCGTCGACGGGCTCGTAGTAGAGGCGGATGAGCGCGATCTGGCCGACCGGATCGTAGTCGTGGTTCGTCGAGTAGTACATCGCGCGTCCGGTCGTCGGATCGGTGAACCGGGTCCTGGCCCAGCGCTTCGCCGGATCGCGGAGCAGCCACGCCAGGTCCGGCATCTGGACGTCGAACGCGAACGCGCCGCCCGGGGCGAGGTGCGCGGCGACGCAGCGCAGGCACGCGTCGACCTCGGCGCGCGTGTAGAGATGCTCGAGGACGTTGAACACCGCGATCGCGAGCGGGAACTTCTTGCCGAGCTCGAAGCCGCGCAGGTCGCCCTCGACGCTGGTGATGCGCCTTGCGAGAGCGGCGGGCAGCGCGGCGACGCGCGTGCGCAGCTTGCCGAGCATCGCGGCCGAGGCATCCATCGCGACCACCTCGAACCCGGCGCGCGCGAGCGGGATCGTGACGCGACCCGACCCGGCGCCGAGCTCGAGGATCCGCCCGCCGCTGCCGAGCCGCTGCTTCGCGAGCTCGCGGTAGAAGCTGACGTCAGCGCGGCGTCGCCGGTACTCGTAGTCGTAGAGCGCGGCGTCGGCGTAGTGCTCGCGCGAGCCGGCGTCGACGAGATCCGCGATCAGCTCTGCGGGCAGCCGCGGGCTCATGCATGCGTGACTTCGCCGCGGCGTCGGCGGCCACCCCGGCGGCGGCGCCGGCGCTTGCGCGGGCGGTTCGGATCGTCGTCGTCCTCGTCGTCGCGGCCGTCGTCCATCGCGATCGGCTCGGGCATCGCACCCTCGTGGCCGGCCGCGCGCTCGAGCAGCGCGTAGAGCAGCACGGCCTCGTCGATCAGCTCGCGGCCGCCGGCGAGCTCGGCCTGGCTACCCTTCTTGCGGGCCGCGGCGAGCTTCCGCAGGGCGACGAGCAGGTACTTGAGGCGCTCGCTGTCGCGGCGGGTGACGTGGAGCTGCGCGATCAGCTGATGGGCGACCTCGTTGATCGCGCCGTGCAGCTCGCCGCCACGCAGCTCGCCGCCGGGGATGAACGGCGCGAGCAGCGTGCCGAACGCGACCGCGTTGGACGGGTCGCGGCCCTCGCCGACGGCGACATCGAGGTGCGCGAGCGCCTGCCACGCGAGGCTGCGGTGCTTCACGAGCTCGACGTCCGACAGGAACGACAGCTTGATCGAGGCGGCGTGCGCCGGCCGCGCGGGCGGCTCGTCGGCCCACACGCGGTGCCACGCGCGCTCGTCCTCGTCGAGCTCCGCGGCCGGACCGGCGACCGCCTCGGCGACACCGTTGGCCGGCAGCGAGCCTTCTTCTTCGTCGGGATCGTCCGGATCGTGCTCGGCGGGGTCGTCCTCGTCGTACTCGACGCGGGCCACGGTCGGCCGCGGCGCGCTGTCGCCGATCGGCGGCGCGGTGGTCGGCGCGCCCTCGCCCTCGAGCAGCCCGGCCAGGTACGGCGACAGCACGGCGAGCACGCCGGTCTCGACGAGCAGCTCGAACGAGCGCCGGGAGGCACCGCCGCGCAGCAGGCGGTGAACCTCCTCGAGCAGGCGGGGCGGCGCGCACTTGCTGATCTCGCTGCGCCAGCGGAGCAGGGCGCGCCACGTGGCGGGCTCGAAGCCGAAGTCGAGCCGCGCGGCGAACTTGATCGCGCGCAGCATGCGAACCGGGTCCTCCTGGAACCGGATATCCGGGTCGCCGATCGTGCGGATCAGGCGCGCGTCGAGATCGGCGAGGCCGCCGACGTGGTCGATCACCTCCTCGCGCTCGACGTCGTAGAACAGGCCGTTGATCGTGAAGTCGCGGCGGCGGGCGTCCTCGGTCTCGGTGCCAAAGACGTTGTCGCGGCGGATCAGCAGATCGTGGTCGTCCTCGTCGCGCGGGTTCGCGCGGAACGTCGACGTCTCGATGATCTTCGAGCCGAAGAACACGTGGGCGAGCCGGAACCGCCGGCCGATGATCCGCGAGTTGCGGAACGTCGCCTTGATCTCGTTCGGGGTCGCGCTGGTGGCGACGTCGAAGTCCTTCGGTTTGCGGCTGACCAGGAGATCGCGCACGCACCCCCCGACGAGATATGCCTTGTAGCCCGCGCGGTTCAGCTTGCGGACCACGCGATCGGCATCGGGATCGATCGCAGTTCGGTCCAGGGACGGCATCGTGACGCGGGAGCCGTACCACGCCGCGTGAGAATAGCGCAACTACGCAGACCTATTGAGCTACCCCGGTCAATACCCGACTATTGACTGATCGAACGTCCATGATGGGCCGAATACCAGCATCGTGCACGGCGCCGCCCTGATCTCCGCCCTCACCGGGTTCGCGCAGCTGCCCATCCCCTGTGCGGTGGTCGAGCTCGACGGGACGATCGTCGCCGTCAACCCGGCGGGAGAGCTGCTGGCCGGCCGCACCGGGGCGGACCTCGTCGGGCGGATGGCCTGGGAGATCGCGCCCGGTGTCGAGTACATCTGGCACGACATCCTGAGGACCGCCCGCGAGCGAGGCCTCTATCACGCCGCGATCACGATCGCCACGCCCCAGGCGTCGCGCCAGATCCAGTACGTCCTCGGCTTGCGCGAGGCGGCGGGCACGACGTACGCGCTGATGTTCGGGCTCGGCCTACCCGACGACGGCGCACTCCACGATGGCGATCGCGCCTCCGAGCACCGGCTCGAGGCACTCGGCCTGGTCGCCGGCGGCATCGCGCATGACTTCAACAACCAGCTCGTCAGCGTGCTCGCCGAGGCGAGTGCGGCGCG
This sequence comes from Kofleriaceae bacterium, assembly GCA_036794935.1. Lineage (GTDB taxonomy): Bacteria > Myxococcota_A > Polyangia > Haliangiales > Haliangiaceae > JABFXX01. The sequence goes on from DAIRFU010000065.1 coordinate 13,656, forward strand.
CGAGGACGACACGCTCAGCGAGGGCAGCCGGGAGGCACTGCGGCGGATCGAGGCGGCGGCGCACCGGATGGCACAGCTCACCCGTCAGCTCCTCGCCTACGCGGGCCGCGGCCGCTTCGTCACCGAGCTGATCGATCCCGACGATCTCGTCCAGCACACGCGCCAGCAGCTCACCGACATCGTGCGCCCCGACGCGACGCTCGTGATCACGTGCAACGCCGACAGCGTCGGGATCGAGGCCGACCGCGCGCTCCTGCGCCAGGTCCTCGCGAACCTGGTCGCGAACGCGTCGGATGCGCTCGGCGAGGCCGGCGGCCGCATCGAGCTGGCGTCCCGGACCGACGCCGGCAGCTGGATCGTGAGCGTCGCCGATACCGGCAGCGGCATGGATGCGCTGACCGCGGCGCGCATCTTCGATCCGTTCTTCACGACGCGGCGCGGCCGCCACGGGCTCGGTCTGTCGGCGGTGCAGGGCATCGTGCGCCGGCTCGGCGGCACGATCTCGGTCGACAGCGCGATCGGCCAGGGCACCACGTTCAGCGTGCGCCTGCCGCTCGTCACCGGCTCGCAGCCGCAACGCGGCCGGCCGACGAGCAGGCAGGTGCCGTTCGCGTCGCTCGACGGCGTGCGCATCCTCGTCGCCGACGACGAGACCTCGGTGCTCGCCACCGTCAAGCGTCTGCTCGAGCGGCGCGGCGCGATCGTCGTGATCGCGGCCGACGGTGCGCAGGCCAGGGCGCAGCTCGCCAATGGCAAGTACCAGCTGCTGTTGTTCGACGTCATGATGCCGGAGCTGACGGGCTACCAGCTCCTGCCGTTCGCCCGCGAGCTCCAGCCCGACGCGCGCGTGATGCTGATGTCGGGCTACACCGAGCACACGCGTGCCTCGGGGGCGGCGGCGGCCGAGCCCGATGCGTTCCTCGAGAAGCCGTTCACCGCGAAGGTGCTCGACCGCGCGATCGAGCAGCTGCTCGGCCCACGCTAACGCGAGCGCAGGCCGATCCGGCCCCACGGATCGAAGTTCGGCGGCGTGTCCGCGCCGAGGTGCAGCTCGTTCTCGCCGATCAGCGGCTCGTAGCCGGGCGCGACGACCATCACGGTGTAGGTGCCGGGGTTGGGCACGAGCTGCTTGAGCCGGACCTCGCCCTGCGCGTTGCTCTTGCCCCAGGCGATCGCCTGGTCGTCGAGCCGGTTCATGTCGATCGCCGACGCGGAGACGTCGGGCCTCAGCACCATCACGGTCGCGTCGCGCACCGGCTGCTCGTTC
>DAIRFU010000065.1:14932-16442 GCA_036794935.1 Kofleriaceae bacterium
CGCGTCGTCGAGTACCGTCGTGAAGATCCGGATCACCTCGGGGGAGGCCTCGACCGCGGTCGGCGTCAGCTCGACGCTGGTCGCTCCCTCGAGCGGCGTCCAGCCTGCGGTCGCGTACGCGAGCAGCTTGCTCGCGGTCTGCAGCGGCCGGACGAGGCCGACCTGCGCCATCTCGATCACGCCGCCGCCCGCGGTGACGCGGGTGCGAAACGCGGTGGCGATGCCGACGAGCTTGCCGTGATCGTCGATCACCGGGCCGCCGGAATTGCCGTGCGTGATCGACGCGTCCGTCTTGATGAAGTCCTTGCCTTGCGCGCCGTCCTCGCCGGTCCAGCCCTCGACCTCGCCGACGCCGAGCGTGAGCCCGCCACCGCCGACGTCGGGATAGCCGAGCACCCAGAGCCGCTGGCCGACGGTGACCTCGGAGGCCTTCGCCTCCGGCAGCGTGGCCCACATGCCGCCGCGGGCCGGTGACCACGCGCGGCCGTCGAGATCCATGTCGCACTTGACGAGCGCGAGGTCGAGGTCCGGTTGCAGCTTGCCGCGGCTCGGCCGCCCGGCGCACTGCAGCTGCGGCGCCTGATCGGGTGCGCTGAACCGGCCGATCACGAACACGTCGTGGAGCTCGCGGTCCTTGTCGTGCAGCACGTGATAGTTCGTCAGGATCGAGCCGTCGGCGCCGACGATGACGCCGGAGCCGCCGCCGCGCGGCACGAGGCGGCCGTCGACGAGATCGGCGACGACGACCATCACGGTCGAGTCGAACGCGCGGCCGACCGGGCCGGGAAACGTGCGCTGGCTGAGCCGGCTCGTCTGCGGCACGAGCGGCAGCCCGGTCTGCGACGGCACGCGCAGCGACGGCGCGACGACGTCCTCGATCTGCTCGATCTCGGCGGGCGTGCCGTAGATCGTGACGACGTAGATCTGCTCGCGATCGATGGTCGCGTACTCGACCGCGCGGTCGACGCGGGGCACGTCGCCCTGGTCGGCCACGTGCGCGTAGCGGTACGCGGTGCGCAGCCAGTCGTGGCCGGCGATCGAGCTCACCGAGCTGGCATCGAGCGTGTAGAGCTCGCCCCACCGCGAGCGGCGGTCGAGCTCGAGCCCGGTCACGATGTTCGACCACGCCGGCTTGGTGTCGATCAGGACCTCGAGCTTGGACGTCGAGCCGACGGACGCCAGCTCGGCGTGATAGACGCCCGTGGGCTGCTTCGCGCCGCCTGTCGGATCCCGCAGGAGCCGCGGCGCGACGAGTGGGACCGGCTCGGGCCGGAGCAGCGTCGTCGGATGCGCGAACGTCAGGCCGCGCTGGTCGAACGGCTGCGTCTGCGGCGTGACGAGGTCACGGTGCACGCGCCCGGCGACGATGATGATCACGAGCGCGAGCAGCAGCACGAGGATGTCGTGGCGCTGATAGTGGACGCGCAGCTCGGCGAGATCGGTGCGCGCGCGCTGGCGCAGCCTGCCGATCGCGGCGGCGGCGATCGCGACCGGATCGAAGTCCTCGTAC
>DAIRFU010000544.1:0-4919 GCA_036794935.1 Kofleriaceae bacterium
GCCGATGAGCGCATGGAGCTCGAAGTCGCGATCGAGCAGAGCGCCGGGCAGCGGAGAGTTAGAACACGCCAACGACTTCGCCCGTGAGCATGGACATGCTCGTCGAGGTGTAGCCAATGCTCCCTGAGCGAGTTCGTCGAGGGAAACTCGGGAACCAGCCTCGCGGATCGTGATCGCTCAGACGGTGGGTAACGGATCGAGCTCGTCGGCCTCAGCGTCGAGTCCGTTTGCGAGTTCGACGTCGTAGTCGGGTGAGCGAGCCATCGTGGCAGCGAGACGCAGATGCTCGGCCGCCTTGCGGTTGTCGCCGCGCCGACGATGGAGCTGGCCGAGGCGCATGTGACCGTCGAAGACGTCGGGAAACTCGACGAGGAGCTGCTGGCACATGCGCTCGGCCTCATCGAACCGGCCTTCGTTGATTAGATCGAGGGAGCCGTTCGACAGGTGGTCGAGGCGCTCGACTTCGGCATAGCTGCCGAAGTCGGCCTTGCCGGCCGCCTGGAGAGGCGCCGGACGGGAAGCGATGCGCGCTGCCTCGTCGGCGGTGAGGCAGCACTGCTTATATTTTTTGCCGCTGCCGCAGGGACAGGGATGATTGCGACCGACCTTGGCCATGTGCCGTCCGGAGGTTCCTTGATCTCGAAGTTGCTCGTCGACGAACGGTTCTATCATGTGCAAGCGGGCATCGATGCAGAGCTTGCCGAGACAGCACGGCAGGCGGGGTGCGCGTGCTCGGGCGTGTTGCACAGCGCGCGCTATCCACGAAAGCCTCGAGGGCTGCCGAACGACCCAGGGCGGGACGAACGACGAGCAAGCTTCTGTTGCGCGCGCTGTCGACGACGAACGACGCCACGCTCGGTGCGATTCCTCGGACGCCGGGTCTACTTCGGCGCGGTGGTCGTGCTCGCGACGGCGCTGCAGCAAGGTCCGTCGCCATGGCGCGTCGCGCGGCTCCGCGAGCTGCTCGGGGTGAGCGCGCAGACACTGGCGCGGTGGCGCGCGTGGTGGTCGGAGGCCTTCGTCGAGAGCACCTTCTGGAAGGCGGCCCGCGCCGCCTTTGCGCCGCCGGTCGCCGAAGGCGCGGCGCCGAGCTCGCTGCTCGAGCGCTTCACTGGCGATGCAACCGAGCAGCTCGCAGCGCTGCTGCGCTTCTTGTCGCCGCTCTCGACACCCGCGGGCCACCTGCCGGATCGGCGTCGGTGATGGAGTCTCCGACGACAATCGCCACCCGCAGAGGAGGGTGATTTCGGCGATCGTGCCATCTGCGCGATAGACGCGCCGATGAAGATCCGAAGCCACGAACCAACGACACACGAACGATGGGCCCACCTGCGCTTCTCCGTGGTGGGACACCTACTCGCCGCGCCGCCGGGGCATGGCGACCTCGCGCGCGAGCTCGAGCGCCTCGCCGCGAAGAAGTGGCGGCACCCGATCACCAGCGCGCCGACGACCTTTGGCGTGTCGACGATCGAGCGCTGGTATTACGAGGCGAAGAATGCGCTGATCGATCCGGTCGGCCGGCTGCGCCAGAAGGTCCGCAAGGATCTCGGCCGGCGGATCGCGATCTCGGACGTGCTCGCGCAGGCGATCCACGCGCTGTACGAGGCGAACCGGGGATGGAGCTACCAGCTGCACTACGACAACCTGGTCGCGTGGTCCGAGGCCGACACCACGCTCGGCGCGGTGCCGGCGTACGCGACGGTGCGGCGCTACATGAAGTCAGTCGGGCTGGTGCGGCGGCGCTCGGTCGGCGGCGAGCCGACCGACGGCACGCGCGCCGCCGAGCAGCGGCTCGACGAGCGCGAGGTGCGCAGCTACGAAGCAGAGTACGTCAACGGGCTCTGGCACCTGGACTTCCACCACGGCAAGAAGAAGGTGCTGGTCGAGCGCGGCCGGTACGTGACGCCGCTCGCGCTCGGGATCCTCGACGATCACTCGCGGCTCGCGTGTCACCTCCAGTGGTACTTCGCCGAGGACGCCGAGAACCTGGTCCACGGCCTGGCGCAGGCGATCCAGAAGCGGGGCTTGCCGCGGTCGCTGATGACCGACCAGGGATCGGCGATGAAGGCCGACGAGGTCCGGCAAGGGCTCGCGCGACTCGGCATCGTCCACGAGCTGACGCTGCCACACTCGCCGTACCAGAACGCGAAGCAGGAGAGCTTCTGGGCGCAGCTCGAGGGCCGGCTGATCGCGATGCTCGCGAACGCCAAGGGCCTCACGCTCGCGCGGCTCAACGAGGTCACGCAGGCGTGGATCGAGCACGAGTACAACCGCAAGCGGCACTCCGAGCTCGGGACGACGCCGCTGCGCCGATTCACCGAGGGCAAGGACGTCGGTCGCCCGAGCCCGGCGAGCGAGGCGCTGCGTCAGGCGTTTTGCGCGGAAGACAAGCGGACGCAGCGCAAGTCCGACGGCACGATCAGCGTCGACGGCCAGCGCTTCGAGATCCCGTCGCGGTATCGCCACCTAGATCGCGTGACGATCCGCCGCGCGAGCTGGGACCTCCGATGGGTGCACCTCGTCGACGAGCGCAGCGGCGCGATCCTCGACCGGCTATATCCGCTCGACAAGACCGCCAACGCCGACGGGCAGCGGCGCACGCTCGCGCCGCTACCGCCGCCGCCGGGCGGTCGCGTGCGCAAGGCGCCGGCGATCTCGCCACTGCTCGCCAAGCTCGTCGCCGAGCAGGCGGCGACCGGCCTGCCGCCGGCATACCTGCCCAAGGACGAGCTGGTGCCCACCGCCGAGGACCACGCCACCACGACCGGAGGTACGCCGTGAACAAGAAGCTGCTCTCGCTGTTTGGCCTCAAGTGGAACCCGTTTTCGCCCGACGTGCCGGCCGATGTGCTGCTCGTCGCGCCGCGCATCGACAGCTTCTGCTGGCGCGTCGAGAACCTCGCGCGCGAGGGCGGATTCGCGCTCGTCACCGGCGCGCCGGGCATCGGCAAGTCGAGTGCGCTGCGCCTGCTCGTCGAGCGGCTCGGCGCACTGCGCGAGATCAAGATCGGCGTGATGGCGCGCCCGCATCAGGGCATCTCCGACTTCTACCGCGAGCTCGGCGACCTCTTCGGCGTGCAGCTGTCGCCGCACAACCGGTGGGCGGGCGCCAAGGTCCTGCGCGAGCGCTGGCAGGCGCACATCGACGCCGCGCTCGTGCGGCCGGTACTCGTCGTCGACGAGGCCCAGGATATGTCGACCGCCGTGCTCAACGAGATGCGCCACCTGTCGAGCGCACGGCTCGACTCGCACATGCTGCTCACCACGGTCCTCGCGGGCGACACGCGACTGCTCGAGAAATTTCGCAGCGATGACCTCCTGCCGCTCGCGAGCCGGATGCGCGTGCGCCTCAATCTCGATCGCGCGACGCCCGAGGAGCTCGAAGCGTGCCTGCGGCACTGCATGGTCAAGGCCGGCGCGACCAAGCTGATGACCACCGAGCTGGTCGCGACGCTATGCGAGCACGCCGCCGGCAACTATCGCACGCTGATGACGATGGCCAACGAGCTTCTCGTCACCGGCGCGCAGCGCGAGGTCAAGCACCTCGACGAGAAGCTCTTCTTCGAGACCTACACGCCCACCGCAAACGAGCCGGTGACCAAGCCGACCGCGCCGAGCAAACGGCGATGACGCTACCGACCGTGCTCGCGCACCGGCTCGCCGAACAGCCGCACGCGAGGCGCTGGCTCATCGACGAGCTGTGGGCCGACGAGGCGGTCGGCATCGTCGGCGGCGAGCCGAAGTGCTGCAAGTCGTTTCTCGCGCTCGACATGGCGGTCGCCGTCGCGGGTGGAGTGCCGTGTCTACGGCACTTCGCGCCGGCTCAGACCGGGCGCGTGCTGCTCTTCGCCGCCGAGGATGCGCTCCACGTCGTGCGGCAGCGACTCGCCGGCATCGCGCGCGCCGCCGGCGTCGTGCTCGCCGACCTCGACATCCACGTCATCACCGCGCCGTCGGTGCGGCTCGATGTCGAGCTCGACCGCGACGCGCTCACCGCCACCGTCTCCGAGCTCCGCCCCAAGCTTCTCGTGCTCGATCCGTTTGTCCGCCTGCATCGCATCGACGAGAACCTCTCTGGCGAGGTCGCGCCGCTGCTCGCGTATCTGCGCGACTTGCAGCGGCGCTTTCACGTCGCGGTCGTGCTCGTGCACCACGCCCGCAAGGGCGGCGCGAAGATGCGGGCCGGTCAGGCGCTGCGCGGATCGAGCGAATTCCACGCGTGGGGCGACTCGAACCTCTACCTGCGACGCCACGGAGAACAGCTCGCGCTCGCGGTCGAGCACCGCGCGGCCGCCTCGATCACCGCCGTCTCGCTCCAGCTCGCGATCGACGGCGACGCGGTCGCGCTCGCCGCGATTGAACGAACGGCTGCCGCGGTGCCGGCCGCCGCCGTCGCGCCGATCACGCTGGCCGACAAGATCGAGGCGCAACTCGCCAGCGCCGGTAGACCGCTCACTGCCGCGGCGCTCCGCAAGCTCTGTCGCGTCCGCAACGCGTCGCTGACCGCCGCGCTCACCGAGCTCGTCGCCGCCGCTCGCGTCCGCAAGGACGACGCCGGCTACGTGATCTCGCGCTGATACCCGATTCCCATTCCCGCCCGCCTTAGGCGTGTGCCGGAACGGGAACGGGAACCATCAAATAGCGCGACCGCGTCGCCATCAAAGAGCGCGCTCACGCTCATCACTCAATTCGCTACGCGTTTCGCGAAGAGATGTCCGACACGACTAGGCCCGCTCTGTGAAGCACTTTGCTCTCAAACTGATGGCAGCCGCGCTATGATGTATCGCGGGCGCCATCTTTCTTCGTGGATCGCACGACGCCTTGCAGGAACCACAGGGCTCGCTCGAGCCACCCAGCCAGGAATAGGCTTCTATGGATTTGCGGGAGGCTTATCGAGTCCTGGAGGTCGAGTTGGGTGTG
>DAIRFU010000545.1:0-4916 GCA_036794935.1 Kofleriaceae bacterium
AGTGCCAGCGCATCGGCCAGCGCCCGCAGCGCCGTGACCACGCGTGCATGATCGCGCGACTCGGCCTCGTCCAGCGCGCGCGTCGCCGCATCGAGCTGGGCGAGTGTCGGCGGGGGCTCGGCGGGCTTCGATGCGATCGCGTCCGGCGGCCGCGTCGCCGCCACCGTGGCGTGCTCCTCGTAGCCGAGCCCGCCGAAGATCGGTGCCTCGGGTGGCGGCGATCGTGATGCGCACGCGCATACGACGGTCAGCGTAGCGAGCGCAGCGCTGACCTGGTTGCGAGCTCCTCGCATGCGATGACGTCCTGCCATGCACCCGCGGAGATCCAAGCCACGTGCCCGGCTCGGCGGGCATTCGCGATGCACCACCTCGCCTCATGGCGACGACCACCCAACCCACCACCGTCGAGACCCTCGGGCCTCAGATCATCGTGCCGAGTACGAAGCGCGCCGCGTTGCCGCAGCCGCTCGGCTGGGCCTCCATCTTCGCAGCCGCCGTGATCGCGATCGGCCTCACGCTGCTGCTCCACCTGCTCGGCATCGGGATCGGACTCACCGCGATCCAGCCCGATGATCCGAGCTCGCTCAGGGCGGCCGGCATAGGCACCGGCGTGTGGAGTGTGATCGTGCCGATCATCGCGCTGTTCATCGCCGGTCTCGTGGTCGGCCGCGTCGGCCCGACGCTCGACAGCTGGAATGCGGCGATCCACGGCGCGGCCACCTGGGCGCTGACGACGATCCTCGCGGTCATCATGGTCGGGATGACGCTCGGCGCGGTCGCCAGAGGCGCCGCCTCGACGGCCAAGACCGTCGCGAGTGCGTCATCCGGCACGCTCGGCTACGCGGCGGAGAACGCCGGCGGGCTGCCGATGCTCGGCATCGACAGCAAGGATCTCGTCGCACGCATCAACCAGCAACTGCGCGAGCGCGGCATGCCGGAGGTCAAGGCGGAGAACGTCGAGGCCGCGATCCGCGAGGGCGTCCAGGTCGCGGTGCGCGAGGGCGGGATCGATCGAGAGCGCGCGGTCGCGATCGCCGCGAAGCACACCGCCCTGTCGCGCGAACAGGCCGAGCAGGTCGCCGACGACATGGAGCGCCAGTTCAACGAGCTGAAAGCGAAGGGGGCGACCGCCGGACGTCAGGCCGGCCAGATGGCGCTGAGCGCGGCGGAGGGCACCGGCAAGGTCGTGCTCGCGCTGTCGATCGCGATGCTGCTCGCGCTGTGCGCCGCCGTCATCGGGGCGCTGATCAGCGTGCGCCGGCAGCGCCGAGAGGTGGTGGTCCGGCCCGCCGAGACGCGCTGAACGCCACCGGCGCACGCGCCGTAGCGAGCGCATCTCTCCGGGTGGCACGGCGCTTGCTCCGAGCTCGTTCGAGGATGCGAGCACACCAGTCCATGCTTGCGAACGCCGGCCCCGAGCCCGGCGAGAGCGACAAGGAGCGCGTCGACCGCGAGCTCCGCGAGATGCTCGAGGAGATTCGCGTCGCGCTGCCGGGTGTCGAGCTGTTGCTGGGCTTCTTGCTCGTGCTGCCGTTCTCGCAGAACTTCGATCGCCTCGCCACGCCCGAGCGCGGCATCTATCTCGCCTGCTTCTTGCTGACCGCCGCGGTGATCGCGCTGTTCATCGCGCCGACGGCCGCCCACCGGCTCGGCTTCCGCAAGGTCGACAAGCTCGTCCTGCTCGTCCGCACGAACCGCCAGATCGTCGCCGGCCTCGCGATGCTCGCGGTGGCGATCGCGTTCGCGACCTACCTCGTGTGCACGATGGTGCTCGCCGCGAGCTGGCCCGCGATCGTCGCCGGCGCGGTCGCGCTGTGGTGCATCGCGTGGTGGTTCGTCGTGCCGCGCGTCGCGCGTAGCCGGATGCGGTGAGCTCGCGGGCTACTCGCCGTACGCCGACGTCGTCATCAGCGCGACATCGGCGGTGCGGCTGTCGAGGCGCGTGTGCTGGACGACGATCGGCACGTCCGACTCGATCACCGACGAGAAGTCGGTCCCCTTCGGGATCGGCGCCGGATCGTTCAGATCGTTGAATCGCAGGTGCAGCGTGCGCCCGGCCGGCACGATCACCTGGTACGGCCCCGTCGGGTCTCGGTCCGCGTAGAAGATCGTGATCCGCACGTGCGCCGGCGCGGGTCCGGCGTTGAGCAGACACGCCGTCTCGTGACTGGTCAGCTCCCGCGAGTCGTTTGCAGACCACGTCGGGATGTAGCCCTCCGCGATCGCCCAGCGCCGCTTTCCGAGAGGTTCCGATGACACGCCCATGCGGATCGATCGTGCAAGCGAGGTGCCTACCGGAAGCCGACGTCGCCCATGACGCCGAGGCAGAGCAGCAGCACGAACCCGACGCTCACGATCGCGACGAGCCGCGTCGAGGGCGACGAGTCCCTGAGCTCCATGAAGATCGTCGCGACGATCGAGACCTTCGTCGCCGCGATCACGAGCGCGATCGTGATGCCCAGCGAGCCGCCGAGCGGCGCGAAGTGGAGCCCGAACGTCAGCCCGGTGAGCGCGAGCAGCGCGATCAGCGCGAACACGTACTTCGCCCCGGAACCGGGGCCGGCCACGTGGCGTTCTCTGGCGAGCTCGGCTTCCTTCATCGTGTCATCCCGCGAGGTAGAACATCGGCCACAAGAAGATCCAGATGCTGTCGACGAGGTGCCAGTAGAGGGCGCCGAGCTCGAACTCGCCGTGACGGGCCGCCGTCGTCCGCCGGCGCACCACGCGCGAGGTCAGCCAGGCCATCAGGCACAGCCCCACGATCATGTGGATCGCGTGCAGGCCGGTCATGAAGTAGTAAAGCGTGAAGTAGAGCTGCGCGCCGTGCGACGGCAGCTCGGCGAACGTGTAGTACTTGCCCGGGAAGATGCCGTGCGAGAAGTGATCGGCGTACTCGACACCCTTGAGCACGAGGAACGTGGCACCGAGCGTCATCGTGAGCGCGAGCATCCACAGCGTCGTCCGCCGGCGCCCGCCGCGCAGCGCGTGGATCGACCACGCGACCGTGAAGCTCGACACGATCAGGACGACCGTGTTGATCGAGCCGAGCGCGAGCGCGTTGTGGTGGAGCGCCTTGGCGAACTCGGCCGAGTACAGCGAGCGGTACCCCGAGTACAAGGCGAACAGGCCGGCGAACAGCAGCAGCTCGCTGCCGAGGAACACCCACATGCCGAACCGGACCGCGTGCTCCTGGCGCGCGATGTCCTCGAACTGGACCGCCAGCCGGGTCTCCTCGTTATGTGCTTCGCGCTCGCTCATCATTCAGGCAGGTGGTAGTCGTAGGGTCCGCGCGTGATCGCGAGCGGCTCCTCGAAGTTGTGGACGGGAGGCGGCGTCGGCGCGAGCCACTCGTAGCTGCGCGACTCCCACGGATTGCGCGGCGCCGGCGGCCCGCGGAAGATCGACCAGATCAGGTAGCTGGCCGAGAACAGCAGACCGCCGGCGAGGATCGTCGCGCCCGCCGTCGACATCACGTTGAGCCACTGATACTCGGCCGGGTACGTGAAGTAGCGCCGGGGCATGCCCGCGTTGCCGAGCAGGAACTGCGGCGTGAACGTGAAGATGAAGCCGAGGATCACGCCGGCCGCGCCGATCAGCCCCCAGCGCTCGGGATACATGCGGCCGAACATCTTCGGGAACCAGTAGTGACAGGCGCCCATCCACATCGAGATCGTGCCGCCGACCATGATGAAGTGGAAGTGCGCGACCACGAAGTACGTGTCGTGCCAGTGGACATCGAGCGACGACGTCGCGACCGCGATGCCGGTCATGCCGCCGAACACGAACAGGAACATGAAGCCGAAGAAGTACAGCATCGGGGTCGTGAACTTGATCCGGCCGCGGCGCAGCGTGGCGGTCCACGTGAACACCTTGATGGCCGAAAAGATGCCGACGAACATCGAGAGCACGCCGAACGCGCCGACGTCGAACAGCGACATCCCGGCGACGAACATGTGATGCCCCCAGGTCAGAAACCCGATGAACGCGATGCCCAGCGACGACAGCGCGATCGCGCGATAGGACGCCGGCCGGTTGTGACTGAACGTCGTCACGATCTCGCTGACCACGCCCATCGCCGGCAAGATCATGATGTAGACGGCCGGGTGCGAGTAGAACCAGAACAGGTGCTGGAAGAGCACCGGGTCGCCGCCCATCGCCGGATCGAAGATCCCGAGACCCCACGCGTGGTCGACGGCGACGAGCAGGAGCGACATGCCGAGCACCGGTGTCGCGAGGACCTGGATGATCGCGGTCGCGTAGATCGACCACACGAACAGCGGCATCTGCATCCAGCTCATGTTCTTCGCGCGCAGCGTGTGGACGGTGACGATGAAGTTGAGGCCGGTCACGATCGAGGACAGGCCGACGATGAACACGCCGAACGTGGCGAGCGCGACCGACGCCGGCGAGGTGGTGCTGTACGGCGCGTAGAACGTCCAGCCGGTATCGATGCCGCCGAACCACAGCGCGCACAGCACGATGATCGCGCCGACGACGTAGAGGTAGAAGCTGGCGAGGTTGAGCCGCGGGAACGCGACATCCGGCGCTCCGAGCATGAGCGGCAAGAAGAAGTTGCCGAACACGGTCGGGATCACCGGCACCATGAACAGGAACACCATGACCACGCCGTGGTGCGTGAACAGCCGGTTGTAACCGAGCGCGGTCATGAACGACGGCTCGGGCGTCAGCAGCTCGACTCGCAACACGAGCGCGAACACGCCGCCGAGTGCGAGCGCGAGCGTCGTCGCGATCAGGAACATGATCGCGATCCGCTTGTGGTCCTTCGTGAGCAGCCACGACTTGAGGCCGCGCGTCTCGGTCAGGTAGCTCTCGGTCACGGGTTGGCTCCTGCCGCAGGCAGCGGCTGCACGATCGGCACGGTGCCCTCGACATTCTCGGGGAGCGGCATGTCGCCG
>DAIRFU010000546.1:0-4908 GCA_036794935.1 Kofleriaceae bacterium
GGCTCGGCGCGCGCGAGGTCGACCGCATCGCCGCGAACGAGCAGCGCATGCTGCGTCACCCCGAGATCATCGCCGCGATGTACATGAACAAGCACGCGCGGATGTCGACGGTCGATCGCGCGATCGAGCTCGCGGTCCGCAACAACGTGCGGGTGCCCGGACTCGCGTCGTGGGACGAGATCGCGCGCGCGCTGCAGGGCGCTGCGCCCGCCAGCGGGGACGGCGACGCCGTGTTCGCCGCCGCGATCGACGCGACGACCGGTGACGATCGCGAGCTGACCCACGGCGACGCCGAGCAAGTGCGCGAATCCGACGAGGAGCTCGAGCGCGCATTACTCGAGAAGACCAAGGAAATCCCGATCGAAAAGCTCTCGATCCCGGCCAAGATCCGGCTGGCGACGCTCGGTAACGGTTTCCATCGCGCCGTCCTGGTCCGCGATCCGATGCGGATCGTCGCGATGGCCGCGATCAAGTCGCCCGCGGTCACCGAGTTCGAGGCGGGGCGCTATGCTGGTAACCAGTCCCTGTCCGAAGACGTAATCCGCTACATCGCGTCCAGGCGCGAGCTCTCCAAGCAGTACGGGACGAAGTACGCGCTATGTCGCAATCCCAAGACTCCGGTGCCCGAGGCGATGCGCCTCATGCCGTTCCTTCGCGAGAAGGATCTGACGCTGCTCAGCAGGTCCAAGGGCGTGCCGTCGGCGATCGTCGCCCAGGCGCGCAAGCTGCTCATGCAGCGGCGGGGCGGGCCAAAGAAGTGAGCTTCATCGAGCGCCTCGGCCTCGCGATCGTACGACCGCGTGCCGCGCTCGTGGTCGCCGGTGACCGCGCTCACGCCGGCCGATCGGGCTCCGACCTGTTGCTCGTCATCCTGTTCGTCATCGCGGCGACGCAGCTCCGCGCCCTGGTCACCGCCGTGTGGCTCGCCACCGACGTCGCCGGGGCGCTCGGCCTGCGCGCGCTCGTCCAGATGCTGACCGACACGCTGGTCGTCGATCTCGGCTTCCTCGTGATCGGCGCCGCGATCATCTTCCTCGCGAGCGGCTCGCGCCGCGAGCTTGGCCGCGCGTTCGATCTCGCGTGCGTCGCGGCGTTGCCGCTGATGTTCGTCGATCTCGCGGCGTCGTTCGTCGTCTATGCGGCCGCGCTCGAGGTCCCGCGCGCGATGATGTGGGTGCTGTCCGGACTCTCGTACGCGTGGACCGGCTCGCTGATCGGGCTCGCCGCGCTCGAGGGCCGCCGCCGGATCGCGCCGCCGACCGGCGCGCTGCGTGGACCGCGCCGTGCGGGCTGGGCCGTGATCGCGCTGGTCCTCGCGGGCGTCGCGGTCCAGGTCGTGTGGCTGGTCGGTCACGTCGAGCGCGTGCGGCCGATGACGTCCGGCGATCCGGCGCCCCAGTTCGCGTTGCCGCGGATCACCACCAACGGCCAGCTCGCCGAGCGCGTGTCGTTGCCGGTGGGCAAGATCACCGTGCTCGACTTCTGGGCGACCTGGTGCGGCCCGTGCCTGCGCGCGATGCCCCACCTCGATGCGCTCGCACGCGCCCACCCCGAGATCGCCGTCTTCGCGATCAACATCGACGACCCGGCCGACGCCTGGTCGCTGTTCTCCGAGCGCGGCTACCAGATGACGCTGCTCGCGGGCGACCGCGAGACCAGCGACCGCTACGGCGTGTCGGCAATCCCGCACACGGTGGTGATCGATCGTGCGGGCAACGTGCGCCGCGTGTTCCGTGGCGGCGCCGTCGATCTCGAGCGTGAGATCGAGGCGCTCTCCAGGTAGGAACAGATCAGGAAGTGGATATGCAAGCGCGGGTCTGCTAACAGAGGTGCCATGGCGAGTCTGGTGTGCGCCACGTGCCGCAAGCTGATCCCGCCCGGGACGAACGCGATCCGGTGCACGGTCGCGTCGTGTAACACGGGCCGGATGAAGCTGCGCTTTTGCTCGGTGACGTGCTGGGAGAAGCACATCCCCACCGCGCGGCACCGTAAGGCCAGCTACGTCGTCGAGGGCGCCTCGCCCGCTCCGGGCCGGGGTTCCTGAGCGACCGCCGTCATTTTGCGAGGGAATTCGCGCACGTGGTATTTTTCGTGGCGTGCGGCTAGGGACCTGCATCGCGCTGGAGCTCGCCGTCGTCGTTGGCGCCTTCGGCGGCGTCTACCTCGGCGTCGGTCACGCGATCGATGCGGCCGGTGACTACTTCACCACGCACGAGGCCTCCGCCGCGACGTGGTCGGGCCCGGCGCGCAGTCCGGAACGCTTGCCCGGCGCCACGCTCGCGATCGCGCTGCCCGAGCCCGCGCCGATCGACAACGTGTTCGGCGCGCCCGATCGCGTCTTGCTCGCGCCGATCGGTGCCGCGCCGGTCAGCCGGGTGCGGCCCAACCGCGGCGGCTCGTCGCTGTCGCTCAGCATCGAGTTCGCGAACGGCTCGCGCGGCTCGTTCAAGCCGCAGCAGGTGTTCCGCCAGTCCGAGCCACGCCGCGAGGTCGCCGCGTATCGCATCGATCGCCTGCTCGGCATCGGCCACGTGCCGCCGTCCAAACCGATCGCGTTCGCGCTCGCCGACCTGCTCGCCGTCACCGATCCCGACGTCCGCACGTACACCACGTCTCGCATCGAGAAGGAAGCGATCCCGTTCGATGGCGAGCTGCGCGGCATGATCTCGTGGTGGATCCCCGAGATCCGCGAGGCGACGATCGGCGGTCACCAGATGCACGAGACGGCCGCACAGGATCAGCTCGCGCAGTACCTCCAGATCGGCGCGCAGATTCCCGATAGCGCGCGCGGCCTCGTCGAGCAGTTCGCGACATGCATCCTGTTCGACGTCATCATCGACAACGCCGATCGCTGGAGCGGCGCCAACACCAAGGTCTCGCCGGACCACGCAACGCTCTACTTCATGGACAACACGATGTCGTTCTCTGTCTACACGCACGGCCGCGAGCACAACCTGAAGCCGCTGCTTCGGATGCAGGTGTTCCCGCGCGGCCTCATTCAGCGCCTGCGCGAGCTCACGACCGACTCGCTGCGCGCCGCGCTCGCACTGCCCTCCGATCCGATCGGGCTCGGCCCGCTGCTCACCGACGAGGAGCTGAGTGCGGTGCTCGCGCGCCGGGACTACGTCGTCGCGCACGTCGATCGCCTGATCGAGCGCTACGGAGAGGACGCGGTGCTCGCGCTACCATGACGATGCCCTGTCCCACCTGCGGCAAGCCCGTCGATACGCTGCGTGCACCCGCGGTCCGCGTCAGCGCCGGCAAGGTCGTCTCCTACTGCAGCAAGGAGTGCGCGACCGCCGCCGAGACCCAGCCGGTCAAGGTACCCACCGCCGCACGCGCGCCCTCGTCGGCCGAGCGGTCGCGGCCGGCCAAGGGCAAGGCGCGGACCCCCGTGTCCGGCGTGCCCGAGGACGATCGCGACCTCGACAGCGGCCCGGTCATCGAGATCGTCCACGAGCCGGCCTCCGGCGTCGTGACGAGCGCCGCCGACGCACGCTCGGGCCGCGCGAGCTCGTCGCCGCGCGCGGAGACCAGCGGCGCGATCCAGATCGCCGATACCGGCCGCATCGACGACTACATCTCGTACGACGAGCCCAGGCGGAGCAAGGCGCTGCTCGTCTTCCTGCTGATCGTCGTCGTGATCGCCGGCGCCGGCGCCGCCGCGTACTACCTCGGCCTGCTCGATCCGTACATCAACCGAGACAGCGCCGCAGCCGTGCCGCCCGCACCGGCGCAGCCCGGGCCCGAGCCCGTCGCGATCGACGCGCCGCCTCCGCTCACACCCGATGCCGCCGTCGCGCGCGCGACCGCTCTGCTTCGCGAGCAGATGCAGTCGAACTCGCCACGCGTACAGCGAGTCGCCGCGCTCGCGCTCGCCCGCACCGGTGACCACGACGCGCTCGAGATGCTCGCCGCCACGCTCGACGACGAGCCGAGCGGCAACGCGCGCCGCGAGGACGCGTACGTGCTCGCGCGCGCCGGCGACAAGCGCGGCCTCGCGGTCCTCACCGACGACGGCAAGAGCCGCGATCGCGAGACCCGCCACGACGCCGGGCGCCGGCTCGCGCAGCTCGGTGACAAGGCGGCCGCGGTACGCGCGCTGCTCGGCTCGCTCCAGTACTCGCAGTTCACGCTCGGTGTCGCCGAGCGGCTCGCCCCGTTCGGCGAGGAGCGCGCGCTCGCGGCGCTCGACGAGATTCGCGCCGACGCCGGCTCGACCGCCGACGAGAAGGCCCGCGCGACCATCGCGCTGTGCCACGCGGGCCGCGCCGACGTGGTCCCCGCCGTCCGTGCGATGCTCGACGACGACCGCAACAACGCGTTCGCCGCGGTCGCGCTCGCCGAGCTCCACGACGAGTCCGCGCGCCCCGTGCTCGTCAAGCAGCTCGCGATCCCCGCGCTGCGCGTCGAGGCTGCCCGCGCGCTGCGCCGGCTCGCACCGGATGCCGATGTCCGCGAGCTGATCGCGCCGCTCGTTTCCAAGCTCGACGGCAGCCGCGATACCGAGCAGATCCAGATCGCCGAGGCGATCCTCCTGCTCGCCGGACCTCCCGCCTGGTCGGAGCGTGAATGAGGAGCTCGGTCCGCAGCCGGAGGTCGGGGTGAGCCGCAACCTGCGCCTCTTCTACCTGTTCCGGCTGCTCGCGACGTCGTACCTCTACGTTCCGATCTTCATGCTGTTCCAGGAGGGCCGCGGGCTCTCCTTCTTCGAGCGCCTGGCGCTCGGTGGCCTCTACGCGGGCGTGATCGTCGCCGTCGAGATCCCGACCGGTGTGCTCGCCGACCGGATCGGCCGCCGCCGCTCGATGCTGCTCGGCGCGCTGATGATGGTCGCCTCGTGCCTCGTCGCGTTCGCGGCGCGTGGCTTCGGCCTGTTCGCGCTCGCCGAGTGCCTCGCGCCGGTCT
>DAIRFU010000547.1:0-4886 GCA_036794935.1 Kofleriaceae bacterium
GCGACACGGTCCTTTTCTTGCGCGCTGGTGCTCGTCTGCGGACCATGGCCCTGGAGAGGCCCAGCAATATCACGCCTCTCGGTGTCGGACCAACTATCGATATCCGGAGAGCCACCTGACATGGCAAGTAGCCCCGCCGATCTGCCTTCCCGCGAGCAGCTGGAACTTTTCTCTGCTTCGGGGCAAGGTGCGACCCAAATCGAGCAAGACATGGCCAAGAAGTCCAACAAGAAAGCCGACAAGAAGGCGGCACCAAAGGCCAAGCAGGCCGCTTCACGCGGCGGCGGTGGGGGCGGGGGAGCCGCCGGCGGCGGCGGGAATGGGATGGGCAGCCCGGGCACGCACGAAGCCTCGCTCGAGGCCGAGGCGCGCCGCCGCTACCTCAACTACGCGCTCTCCGTCATCACGTCGCGCGCACTGCCCGACGTCCGCGACGGCCTCAAGCCGGTCCAGCGCCGCATCCTCTACGCGATGCTGCACGACAACCATCTGCGCCCCGATGCCAAGCATCGCAAGAGCGCGACGGTCGTCGGTTCCGTGATCGGTCGCTATCACCCGCACGGCGACACCGCGGTCTACGACTCGATGGTGCGCATGGCGCAGGACTGGGTCCTGCGCGTGCCGCTCGTCGATGGCTCGGGCAACTTCGGCTCGCTCGACGGCGACGAAGCCGCCGCCTACCGCTACACGGAGTGCCGCCTCGCGCCGCCCGCCATGGAGCTCTTGCGCGAGCTCGACTTCGACACCGTCGAGATGCGCTCGAACTACGACGGCACGACCGAGGAGCCGGTCGTCCTGCCGGCGCGGTTTCCGAACCTGCTCGTCAACGGCTCGACCGGCATCGCCGTCGGCATGGCGACGAACATCCCGCCGCACAACCTGCGCGAGATCATCGAGGCGCTGCTCGCGCTCTCGAAGGACCGCGCGATCGAGCACGTCACGCTGATGAAGCACATCAACGGTCCGGACTTCCCGACCGGCGGCCAGATGCTCAACAGCAAGGTCGAGCTGCGCCAGATCTACAAGGAAGGCTCCGGCACGATCCGCGTGCGCGGCGAGTACAAGATCGAGGAGAAGAAGAAGGGCGGCGCGGACATCGTGATCACGTCGATGCCCTACGCGATGTCGAAGGCCGACCTCGTCCAGAAGATCGCGGACGTGATCATCTCGCGCAAGATGCCGTTCCTGATCGACGTGCGCGACGAGTCGACCACCGACGTGCGGATCGTGCTCGAGCTCAAGAAGGACGCCGATCCCACCCTCGTGATGGGCTACCTGTACAAGCACACGCCGCTGCAGTCGAGCTTCCACGTCAACCTGACGTGCCTGGTTCCGCCGGAGCTGATGGCCGACGGCAGCGTGCCGACCGGGGCGCCGCCGCAGCCGAAGAAGTGCGGCGTCAAGGAGGTCATTCGCCACTTCCTCGACTTCCGCATGGAAGTGGTGACCAAGCGGCTCGAGCACGACCTAGGCGAGCTCAAGCGCCGCATCCACATCCTCAATGGCTTCGCGAAGATCTTCGACATCCTCGACGAGACCATCAAGATCATCCGTGCGAGCGACGGCAAGCAAGATGCCGCGCAGAAGATCATCAAGCGGTTCAAGCTCGACGACGTTCAGGTCGACGCGATCCTCGAGCTCAAGCTGTACAAGCTCGCGAAGCTCGAGATCAACGTCATCCGCGAGGAGCTCGCGGAGAAGGCCGCCGAGGCCAAGCGGATCGAGAAGATCCTCAAGAGCGACGAGAGGCTGCTCGACGTCGTGCGCGGCGAGCTCGAGGAGGTGGCCAAGCAGTACGGCACGCCGCGGCGGACCAAGACCGGCGGCAGTGCCGAGGAGATGGAGTTCGACGCCGACGCGTTCATCGTCGAGGAGGACGCGAACATCGTCGTCACCCACGACGGCTGGATCAAGCGCGTGCGCGAGGTCAAGGATCCGAACCAGACGCGCACCCGCGAGGGCGACACCGTCACCCACGTGCTGCCCGGCTCGACGAAGGAGAAGGTCATCTTCTTCACGAACCGCGGCTCGGCGTACGTCATCAAGATCAACGACATCGCCGCGACGACCGGCTACGGCGACCCGGCGCAGAAATACTTCAAGTTCGGTGACGGCGAGCGCATCGTCAGCGCGATGACGCTCGATCCACGCGCGATGGTGCCGCCGACCATGCTCGCGGTCTCGCGCCACGGCTACGGCCTGCGGTTCGCGACCGCGCAGCATGCCGAGGTCACCACCAAGGCGGGCCGCCGCTACGCACGCCCGAAGGATGGCGACGAGATCCTCGGCGTGATCCCGTGCAACGACGGCGACGTCGTGGTGTGCGCGACGCGCAACGGCCACGTGCTGCACTGCAAGGCCGACGAGATCGCGAAGCTCGAGGGCGCCGGCCGCGGCGTCACCGTGATCAAGACGGCACCGGACGACATGGTCATCGGCTTCATCGCCGGCGGCAAGGGCGACGTGCTCCGGCTCGAGACCGAGAAGGGTGGCAAGGATCTGTCGCAGAAGGCCGACCCGAAGGAGGTCAGCGGCCGGGGCGGCAAGGGCCGTCAGGTGGTCAAGAAGGCAACGCTCGCGGTCGTCTCGAAGCCCGTCATGATTCAGCCCCTCGCGAACGCCGAGGGCGGTCAGGGAGTGAACTGATATGGCGCAGGCATCGAAGTACACCAGCGACGAGATCCAGGTCCTCGAGGGTCTCGAGCCGGTCCGCAAGCGCCCCGGCATGTACATCGGCGGTACCGGCAAGGACGGCTACCATCACCTGCTCTGGGAGGTCGTCGACAACTCGATCGACGAGGTGATCAACAAGCACGCGACGAAGGTCGAGGTCACGCTCCACAAGAACGGCAAGTCCTGCACCGTCGAGGACAACGGGCGCGGCATCCCGGTCGGCACGATGTCGAAGTTCAAGAAGAGCGCGCTCGAGGTGATCTTCACGACGCTGCACTCGGGCGGCAAGTTCGAGCGCGGCAAGAGCTACGCGGTCTCGGGTGGTCTGCACGGCGTCGGCGCGTCGGTCGTCAACGCGCTGTCGAGCGAGCTCGTCGCGACGGTGAAGCGCGACGGGGAGCGCTTCGAGATGCGCTTCGCGCGTGGCGAGTCCAAGAGCAAGCTCAAGAAGCTCGGCAACGCGCGCGGCACCGGGACGACGATCACGTTCCACCCCGACGACGAGGTGTTCGGCGGCAAGCTGTCGTTCGATGCCGACCTGATCGCGGAGCGGCTCGAGGCGAAGAGCTACCTGCACGGTGGGCTCGAGATCGTGTTTCACGACGAGACGAAGTCTCCCGTCGCCACGCAGCAGTTCCTGCACCCGCAGGGCATCGCCGAGTTCCTGCCGAAGCTGGTCGCCGAGCGCAACAAGACCCCGGTGCCCGCGAACGGCGCCGTGTTCTACATGGACAAGCACGACAAGGACGCGCGGATCGGGCTCGAGCTCGCGCTCCAGTGGACCGAGGCGACGGACGATCTGTTGAAGACGTACGTCAACTCGGTGCCGACGCCTGATGGCGGCACCCACGATGCCGGCCTGCGCGCCGCGATCGTCAAGGCGATCCGCAACTACATCGCGACGCACAAGCTCGATCCCAAGGGCGTGACGCTGACCGCGGAGGACATCCGCGAGGGTGTCGTCGCCGTGCTGTCGACGTACGTCCACGACCCCCAGTTCCAGAGCCAGACGAAGAACCGGCTCAACAACCCCGAGGTCGCCGGTCAGGTCGAGGCGCTCGTGCGCCCCGCGCTCGAGAACTACCTCAACGAGAACCCGAACTGGGGCCAGGCGGTTGTCGCGCGCACGATCATCGCGGCGCGCGCGCGCGAGGCATCACGGGCGGCGCACCAGGCGGTCACCCGCAAGTCGGCGGTCAGCCACCGGCTGAACCTGCCCGGCAAGCTGGCGGACTGCTCGTCGACAGATCCCGCCGAGAGCGAGCTGTTCATCGTCGAGGGCGAATCCGCAGGCGGCTCGGCGAAGCAGGGCCGCGAGCGCAAGACGCAGGCGATCCTGCCGCTCAAAGGCAAGGTGCTCAACACCGAGCAGGCGAGCGGCCAGAAGCTGCTCGCGAACAAGGAGCTCGCCGACATCGTCAGTGCGCTCGGCTGCGGCATGGGCGAGTCGTTCGACGTTTCGAAGCTGCGCTACGGCAAGATCATCCTGCTGATGGATGCCGACGCCGACGGCCACCACATCTCGACGCTGCTCATGACGTTCTTCTTCCGCCACATGCGGCCGCTGATCGATCACGGGCACCTGTTCCTCGGCCAGCCACCGCTGTACCGCATCGACATCGGCAAGCAGACGTACTGGGCGCTCGACGACCTCCACAAGGAGCGTCTGCTCAACACGCATGTGAAGGGCAACGTGAAACCGAACATCACGCGGTTCAAGGGTCTCGGCGAGATGAACCCCGACACGCTGAAGATGACGACGCTCGACCCGAAAACCCGGCAGGCGCTGCGCGTCACCGTCAAGGAGGGCGAGCAGCTGCTGACCGATCAGGTCATCTCGGACCTGATGGGCAAGGACGTCGCGGCGCGGTTCAAGCTGATCACGGAGAATGCCGCCGAGATCGGCGACCTCGACGTCTAGAAGCTCGGCCGCTAGAAGTCGACGGTGACCAGCGCGGACAGCGCATCGGCCGTCGACGTCGACGCGCCGTAGCGCAGCGGCGTCGCATAGAGGTCGGAGCCATCGCGGCGGCGGGCGCGGATCACGAACACGTACTGGCGCTGGCCGAGCAGGTAGCCCGCGGGGATCCGCACCGAGGTCTGCTTCGTCAGCATGCGCAGCGTGGACACGAACTTGAGCGCATTGCCGGCGATCTGGACCTCGTAGACGACGATCTCGTACTCGGTCGGCGTACCGAGCGACGGCGCGGACC
>DAIRFU010000548.1:0-4883 GCA_036794935.1 Kofleriaceae bacterium
TCGATGATCCGCAGCTCGGACAGCGACGTGATGATGGACGACTCGATCCGCATGGCGGGGAGACAGCGGCTCCCCGCGCGGATTGCAGCTCATCTCACTTGTGACAGTGGTGGACCGGCCGCGAACGTTGCGCGTGCGGAGTGGGCTGCGCCGGCTGCGGGCTGTAGACGGCGAGCCCGATCGTCTCGGCGCACAGGATGACCAGCGCGAGCACGATACCGACGTAAGGAGCGCGTTCAGCCTGCATCCATACCAGGACACCACCGGCGAGCCGCCCTTGCAACGGAAAATCGCGGCCGCTACCCGGTCCGGACTGAAAAAGGGCGCCTCGCGGCGCCCTTTTCGTCGCAGCGTGTCGGCGCTGCTAACTGCAGCCCTTCGCGAGCGGGTTCTCCATACACTCCTTCGAGATCTTGACGCCTTTGAGGCGCTCCGCCTTCTCGGCCCGTGCCCGCGCAGCGGCCGCGCGCTGCTTCATCTCGTACTGCTCCTTCTGGAGCGCGATCAGGCGCGCCTTCGCGGACGCGCGGTCCGCATCGTTCTGCGCGTCGGCGACGGCATTGACCGCCTGGCCCACCTTGGTGTCGAGGTCGTCGAGCTGACGCATGACGGTGTCGAGCTGCTCCTTCGCCTCTTGCGCATCCTTGACCGCCTGCGCGGCGGTCGCTTCGGCGCGGCGCTTCGCCTCGGCATCGTGGTCCGACGCGCGCATCCGGTCGACGGCGAAGAAGATCAGCGCGACCGCGGCGACCAGCGCCAGGCCGGTGACCGCGAGCATCCAGGTCGGACGCTTCTTCGCGATCTCGGCGCGGCGCAGCTCCATCTCTTGCTGCATGCGTTGCTGCTCGAGCGCGGCCTGCTGGCGTGCGCGCTCGGAGGCCTCGGCGGACTCGACGCGCATGCGCGCTTCGCGCTCGGCGGCAAGCTTTGCTTCTTCCATCTGGCGCTGGTGCTCGCGCTCCGCGCTGATGCGTGCCTCTTCCTCTTCACGGCGGCGGCGCTCGGCCTCTTGCTGCGCGCGGAGGCGCGCCTCCTCGGCACTACGGACCGCGTTCTCCTCTTCTTGGACGCGGTTCTCCTCGATCTGACGGAGCTCGCGAAGGGAGAACAGAACTGAATTTTCGCGCTTCTCGGACTGAGCCATGGACAATCCTTTGCCCGGTTTCCCGGACCCATCGATCTCTAACACGCACGATCTCGCCGGGCAATGAGGACGCACACTTGGGCCCGGAACCGGCATTGTACGACGTATCGGGCTGCGCTACACCCGCGATCCTGCGGATGGGCTTCGTCGATCTCCATAGCCACGTGCTGTATGGCCTGGACGACGGCGCTCCCGACGAGGCGGCCGCGCTCGCGATGCTGGACGGCCTGGCCTCGCTCGGCATCTCCGAGCAGTGCGTGACCCCTCATCAGAAGGCATCTCAGTACCTACCGGCATGGGACCTCATCGAGGCCACGCTCGCCAGGCTCGAGGCCGTCCGCGCGCCGCACCACCCCACACTCCGGCTCGCCGCCGAGAACATGTGGGACGATGTATTCTATCAGCGCGCGAACGACGACGCGATCCCCGGCTATCGCGACACCGTTGCGTTTCTCGTGGAGATTCCGCCGCCGCTGATGCCACCCGGCATGATCGATCAACTATTCAAGTGGCGGATGGCCGGCAAGCTCCCCGTGCTCGCGCACCCCGAGCGCTACCACGCGCTGTGGGACGACGACTCGCTCGCCGAGCGGCTCCGCAACCACTGTGCGTTCGTCGTCGATCTCGGCGCGGTCGGCGGTTTTCACGGCCGGCGCGAGATGAAGGCCGCGCGCCACCTGCTCGAGACCGGGCTCGCGACGGCGGTGGCCACCGACGCGCACCAGCTCGGTGATCTGCAGCAGGCCGCCGAGGGCCTGCGCTGGATCGACAAGAAGCTCGGCCACGCGCACGTCGTGCGGCTGTTCGACCAGGCACCCCGCGCGATCCTCGCCGGCGAGCTCCCCGATCGATGAAGCTCGCGATCAACCTCGGCCTCTCGCTCGGCATGCTCGCCTTGTGCACGTGGCTCGTCTGGCCCGATGCGGCGACGCGCGCGCAGCTCGAGGCGGCGTTCGTCGCGCTCGAGTGGCGGTCGTTCGCGCCGTACCTCGGCGGCTACCTCGGACTGCTCGTGATCGTGCAGCTCACGCGGTCGCTGCGCTGGAACTACTTGCTCGCGCCGCTCGGCGTGCGTGTCCCGGCCGGCCCGCTGCTCGCGATCTCGTCGGTCGGCTTCATGGCGATCCTCGCGCTGCCGGCCCGGCTCGGCGAGTTCGTGCGGCCCGGCCTGTTGCGCAAGCGCGGCATCTCGGCGTCGGCGGCGCTCGGTACCGTCGCGGTCGAGCGCATCGTCGACGGGCTGCTCGTGTCGCTGCTCGTGTTCGTCGCGTTCTTCTCGCTGCGCGGCCCGCACTCGCCGGGCTGGATGATGCCGACCGCGTACGCCGCGATCGGCGTGTTCGCGCTCGCGATGGTGTTCTTGATCGGCGCGCTCAAGTGGCCGGAGCGGTCCGTGCAGTTCTGGCTGCGCATCTCGCTCTTGCCCCGCGTCGCGCCGCGTCTCGCCGCGGTGATCGAGCGCAAGGCACTCGATATGATCCGCGGCTTCGAGGTCATGCGCGACCGGCGCAACTTGACGATCTTCGTCGTGTGGAGCCTCGTCTACTGGTTCTGCAACGGCCTCGGCGTGTACGTGCTCGCGCGCGCCTTCAACCTGCCGCTCACGCTGGTCGGCGGCTTCGCGACGATGGGGCTCGTCGCCGTGGGCATCACGCTGCCGAACTCGCCCGGCCTGGTCGGCCAGTTCCAGTGGTTCACGCTGCTCGGGCTCTCGCTATACCTGCCCGGCGCGGCCACCGAGGGCACTGCCATCTACGGCACCGCGTTCGCGTTCGCGAACCTGCACTACGGCCTGCAGGTCCTCTGGTACGTCATCTGCGGCGCGCTCGGCCTGGCGACACGCTGGGTCTCGTTCCACGACCTGTGGACCGCTCGAAAAACTGGCGGCGCCGACCCCGGCTAGCGATCATCGGCGCATGCGTGCCGTGTTGATCGCCCTTTTGCTCGCGTCGAGCACCGCCTACGCGCGGTCCGAGAAGACGCTCGCGTACGCGCGCGAGCCGGCGTGGTCGACGGCGGTCCGCTTCTTGCGGGTCAATGCCGGGCTCAAGCTCGTCGAGAAGGATGCCGACGCCGGCTACGTGATCTTCGAATTCAAGGAGGACCACAAGACGTTTCGTGGCTCGCTCGAGGTGATCGACATCGTCAAGGAAGGCCACAAGTACGTCCGCTTCGTGATGACCATCGAGGACCGGCCCACGTGGGTCGAGGTGGATCTGTTGACGAAGCTCGAGCGCAAGCTGCGGGTCGAGCTCGGCACCCCGGCGCCCGAGCCGTCCCCGCGCGACCGGCCGAAGGACGCGCCCACGCCGGACGAGCCGCCCGCGCCGCCGAAGAACGACGGCCCGCCGATCAGCGACAAACCGTAACGGCCCCGGGCGCCGGCCGCAGGATTGCCGCGCCGATTCGAGCTACGCTCGCGCGCATGACAGCGCCCGTCGATCTTCGCAGCGACACCGTCACGCGCCCCACCGCCGCGATGCGGCTCGCGATCGCGAACGCCGACGTCGGCGACGACGTCTACGGCGAGGACCCGACGGTCGCGAAGCTCGAGGAGGCGGTCGCCGCGCTGCTCGGCACCGAGGCCGCGCTGTTCGTGCCGAGCGGCACGATGGCGAACCAGATCGCGCTGCGCGCCCACGTGCGCCCCGGTGACGAGGTGATCATCGGCCGGCAGGCGCACTGCTGGCGGTTCGAGTCGGGCGCGCTCGCAGCGCTCGCCGGCGCGCAGACCCAGGTGGTCGGCGAGGACGGCACGTTCACCGCCGCCGACGTGCGCGCCGCGTTCAAGGCCGACGATCCGTATCACTCGCCGACGCGCGTCGTCGCGGTCGAGAACACGCACAACATGGCGGGCGGCACGTGCTGGGACCGCGCGCAGCTCGCCGACGTGCTGCACGCGACCCACCAGCTCGGCATGGCCGCCCACCTCGATGGCGCGCGGCTCTGGAACGCGGCGGCGGCGACCGGGGTGACCGAGAAGGAGCTCGCGGCGGGCTTCGACTCGGTCAGCGTGTGCCTGTCCAAGGGGCTCGGCGCGCCGGTGGGCTCACTCGTCGCCGGCTCGCGCGCGCTGATCAAGGCGTGTCACCGGTTCCGCAAGATGTACGGCGGCGGCATGCGGCAGGCCGGCGTGCTCGCGGCCGCGGGCCTGCACGCGCTCGAGCACCATCGCGAACGTCTCGTCGACGATCACGCACACGCGAAGCTCCTCGCCGAGACGCTCGTCGATGCGCCGGGCGTTCGCGTCGATCTCACGCGCGTGCAGACGAACATCGTGATGATCGATTTCGAGCGCGGCACGGCGAAGGCGGTCGTCGAGCTCGCCCGCGAGGAGGGCGTGCTCCTCGGCACCGCGAGCGCCCAGCGCGTTCGCGCGGTCACCCACCTCGACGTCGATCGCGACGGTGTGCTGCGGGCGGCGCACGTGATCGCGGAGATCGCCGGCAAGCTGTAACGATGAAGACGTGGTGCTTCGCGCTGCTCGCCGCTTGCTCGGCGCCGGCGACGCTGCCCGAGCTCGTGCAGGCCGAACGGGCCGCCGATCGTGGCGACGTCGACGGTGCACTGCGCGCGTATCGCGAGGCGCAGACCAGCTGCCGGCGCCTGAGGCCCGAGCGACGCGCGCGCCGGGCGTGTGCCGATGCCCTGCTCGGCGAGGCCGACGTGCTCGCGCGAGCGGGTCGCACCGACGCCGCGATCTCGACCTACCTGGCGATCCCGCCGCGCGCGCCGGGCG
>DAIRFU010000549.1:0-4879 GCA_036794935.1 Kofleriaceae bacterium
GCTTGCGGCTGGCGTCGTAGAACACCTGGCCGGGCACCGTGTAGAGGTGGAAGCGAACCTTGTACTCGCCGATCTTGCCGAGATCGAGCGGCAAGAAGTCGAAGAACAGCGTGCGCTCGGTCTCGGTCTCGAGCGAGATCATCTTGCCGCGTGCGGCTGGCTTGGTCGCCGCGAACACGTACTGGAGGTTCGCCGTCTTGCCGCACAGCCCCGGCCCGTAATAGACGATCTTGCAGTTGATCTCCTTCGACATCCGGTTGACGAAGCTCATCGGTCACGCTCGCCGGAGTGAGTCCTGCTCGCGCCATCGTGGGCACCGCGTACGCGCGCGGCCGCCTCGGTGACCAGGCCGTGGACCTGCTCGGCGCTCCACTGAAAGTGGCCGCCGGCCTCGACGAGCACCTCGAGCTCGGGCGCGTGCAGCGTGCCGTCGCACATCGCGACGAGCGCGGCGAACCGGATCGCGTCCGCGCGAGCCTCCTCGGTCTCGAGCTCGGCGGCGGTGCGCGCGAGCCGCTCGCGGCGGCCCAGGGTCGCGACCGCGGCGTCGAGATCGGCGAAGTGTGCCGCGAACGCCGCCTGGTCGTGGCCGATGCCGGTGACCCGCTCGAGCGTCGTCGCGAGTGCCTCGCGCTCGGCGGCATCGAGGCCGTCGGCCGAGGCCGCGAGATAGCCGAGCTCGAGCACCGCCAAGAAGCGAGCCGTGTCCTCGGGAACGAGTGCCGCGATCGCGGCGGCGAGCCGTGGGATCGCATCCGCCGGCAACTGCACGATGACTCCGTCGGGCATGACGAGTCATTTCAACACGAACCGGCGGGCGCATAAAGCGCCGACGGCGCCCAGCTTCACGGCCGCAGCGTCTTGCACGCGGCGAGCACGGCGGCCGCCTGCTTCGCGTCGCTGCCCGTCGTCGAGCAGCTGTACGTCTTGCCGCCGAGCTCGCGCTGCACCTGGACGAAGTAGTTCTTGCCCATGCTGCCGGTGTTGTCGAACGTGAGTGCCCAGCCGTCGGCGAGCTTCTCGTCGACCAGGTTCTTCGGCGAGTACATGTCCGCATCGGCCTTCGCCTCGTCGAGCGTCTGCGGCTTGTCCTCGGCCTCGACCGTCATCGCGCCGACCCCGGTCCCCTGGAGCATGTGGCCTTCGCCCATGATCGCGTCACCGACCTCGACCTTGCCGGGGACGTCGATCGACAGCCCGAGCTTGGGCAGCTGGGTCGGTCCGGCGGTCTGTGCCGCGGTGGGCTTCTCCGCTGGCGACACGCCACTGTCGTCCTTCTTCTTGCAGGCAGTAACCAGCGCGACAGCGACGAACAAGATCGAGATCCGGGTCATGTGTGAATCCTCCGCGGGCGGCCTAGTTCACGGTGCGTGCCGGCCGCGCGCGTGCGTGCATTCACGCGCTTGGCTCGCCGGCTCGGGTCCGGCGGCACCCGATCGCGGCGCCGGCTGGGTCCGCTGTATGGTGCGCCTCATGAGCGAGCAGCCGTTCCCGGAGTCGCTGTGCCACCGCTGCGCGCACCTGCGGCTCGTGAACAGCGGCAAGGGCTCGACGTTCCTCATGTGCCAGCACCCCGAGCTGCCGAAGTATCCGCGCCAGCCGGTCGTCGCGTGCCCGGGCTTCAGTCCTCGAGATCGATGAGCAGCGGATACTTCGCCGTGCCGGTGATGGTCGCCGTCAAGGCGCCTTCGCGGTACGCGTGATCGGCGTGCGCCTGCATCGCGGGCGCGAGCACGACACTGCCGACGATCCGCACGCGTGTTTTGTTCGGGATCACGCGCTCCTCGAACCGCTCGCTGCGCATGATCGGCCGGTTCGCGAGCGCCGCCTCGGCCGCATCGACGCGCGCACGGCCGCTGTCATCGCGGATCACGAACGGCACCAGCGTGCGCGTGACGTCGACGCGCGCCGGCAGCGTCATGTCGAGGCTGCCGAACACCTGGACGACGGTCTCGAACGCGATGCACGGCTGCTGCGACATCAGGGACTCGGCGAGCTCGCCCTCGGCTTCGATCCGGCCGACGATGCACGCGAGCATGCCGTCGCGCAGCTCGGCGATCTTGGTCACGCGCGCGCGCCGCAGCACGCGGCGGGTCCGCCGCGCATCGGAGCCGAACCACTGCCGTGTGAAATAGCCGGCGACGCCCGCGCCGAGCGTCAGCATCAGCGCGATCAGCGCGGTCTCCACGCCCCGTATCGTAGCGCGCATCCGGGGTCGGACAC
Organism: Kofleriaceae bacterium; assembly: GCA_036794935.1. GTDB lineage: Bacteria > Myxococcota_A > Polyangia > Haliangiales > Haliangiaceae > JABFXX01. Next base: position 2,224 of record DAIRFU010000549.1, read on the forward strand.
CGCCGTCAGCCCGCGTGGTGCGCACGCGACGCCACGCGCGTGAAGCAGGCGCGTACGAGATTGCCTGGCTACGCGACAACGCGCGTCTACACGCCCGCGCTGCGTGGTCGATCACGCACGGCCCGGCATCGGTCCGGCACGGCCGCTGCTCGTTGCGTGGCCATGGCCCGTCCACATCTCCGCGATCTCGTCACGTGGTCCTGCACCGTGCCCGCGAGCTTCGTGCTCGTCGTCTGCCTGTTCGTGCCGCAGGTCACCGACTGTCACGGTCACGTCCGCTCGGCATTCGATACGAACACCGCGCCGTTCATGATCGGCCTCGCGCTGCTCGGCGTGATGCCGATCCTGTGGCGGTGGCGCGAGCTGCGCCCGGCGATCCTCACCGTCACCGGGATCGCGGCCGCGTGCCTGCTGATCACCAGCGTGCTCGGCATCCCGGTGCTCGTCGTGCTCGCGCTGTCGCGCCGCATGACCGACGAGGAGACGGTCGCGCTGTGTGGCTTCACGCTCGTGCTCGCGTTCGTGCTGGTGTTCCCGATCGCGATGCTGTTCGGGGACTGGCGGCGCGGCGGCGAGCTGACGTGGGCGGCGGCCTGGCTCGAGCTGCTCGGGATGATCTGGTGGGGCGCGGCGGCGAGCGACCGCTGACCTAGGTCCGTTCGAGCTGGGTCGCCGGCACCTCGTCGGGCCACGCGAGCTCGTGGACGAGACCGAGCAGCGTCGCGAGCTCGTCCTGCAGCAGCTGCACGGTCGCCCGCGACGGGACGAGGTCCTCCGGGCCGAGCGAGCGCGTGTTGAGCCACCGCGACAGCGCGAGCGCGTCGACCGCGCGGATGATCGCGCTCCACAGATCGGCGTTCTGCATGCCGAGCGAGCCGCGATCGTGGAGTGCCGCGTGCAGCGCGTCGATCCGGTGCTTGGCGGCGCTTCGGTGCTTGCGGGCGAGCCGCAGCCGCCAGCGCACGAGCGGCGCGGTGAGCGTGGTGCGCAGGCCGAGCAGATCGGAGCCGCGCAGCCGGCCGGCCTCGGCGAGCGCGAGCCCGCATAGCATGAGGTCGCGCCGGGCGTCCTCGGCGAGCTCGTGGATCGTGGGCACTATCGCAGGGTTTGCCACAAAGTCAGACCCTCTGCGTATCGTGCCGGGATGGGAATCGAAGCGACCGGAAAGCTCCACACCATTTTCGAGACCAAGCAGGTGTCGGAGCGGTTCTCCAAGCGCGAGTTTGTCGTCGAGCTTGCGGACAACCCGAAGTATCCACAGACGGTCTTGTTCCAGCTCACCGGCGATCGGTGCTCGCAGCTCGACGGCATGAGCGTCGGGGACCAGGTCCGCATCGAGTTCTCGCTGCGCGGTCGCGAGTGGCACAGCCCGTCGGGCGAGGTGAAGTACTTCAACAGCCTGGACGTGTGGAAGATCGAGCCGGCGCGCGCGGCCCGCGGCAACCGGCGCGATGGCGGCGGTGACCCGCGTGACGTCGAGATGCCGCCCCGCATCGACGAGTCGCAGTTCGGCCGCGGCGACAACGACGACATTCCGTTCTGAGCGCGGGCTGCCGATGTCGGACATGGCCGAGCTTCCGCACACGCTCGAGGCCGCGCTGCTGCGCGAGCTGCTGCGTATCTACGAGCTCCTCGACGAGCGCCGGTTCGCGAACCGGCTCACCCCTCCCGTGCTCGTGCTCGGCGACTCGACGCGCCGGCTCGGCCAGTGGGTGCGCGCGACCCGCACGCTCGAGCTATCGCGCACGCTCGTGCTCGCGCGGCCCTGGCTCGAGGTGACGAGCGTGCTCGAGCACGAGATGGCGCACCAGTACGTCGACGAGGTGCTCCACATCCGCGACGAGGGCCCGCATGGCCCGACGTTCCAGCGGGTGTGCGCCGAGCGCGGCATCGACGCGCGTGCGGCCGGCGCGCCGATCGCATCGACCGCCGATGTCGAGGCCGATCGCGCACTCGACCGGATCCGCAAGCTGCTCGCGCTCGCCGGCAGCGACAACCAGCACGAGGCGGAGGTCGCGATGCGGCGCGCGCACGAGCTGATGCTGCGCCACAACATCGAGCAGGCGCAGACGCGGCAGGCGTACGAGGTGCGCCACCTCGGCACGCCTCACCGGCGCGCGAACACGGTCGAGGCCGACATCGCCGGCCTGCTCAGCGAGTTCTTCTTCGTCGAGGTGATCCGCGTGCCGATCTACCTGCCGCGCACCGGCGAGCACGCGCGCGTCTACGAGGTGATCGGCAGCCACGCGAACGTCGAGATGGCGGCGCACGTGTTTCAGTTCCTGCTCGCCACGGCCGATCGGCTCTGGCACGAGAACCGCCGCGACGCCCGCGTGCGCAGCGGCCGCGATCGGCTCGCGTACCAGTCGGGCGTGGTCCGGGGCTTCCGCGAGAAGCTGCTCGACGAGCGCATGCAGCTGCGCGGCACCGGGCTGGTCTGGGTCGGCGACGGCGCTCTGCACGACTTCTACCGGGCGCGCTATCCGCGGATCCGGACCACGCGGCGCAGCGCGCGGATCACGCGTGCCCACATCGCGGGGCGCGAGGCCGGTCGCAACGTCGTGCTGCACAAGCCGGTCAGCGAGACCGGCGCGGGCACGCGTGACGAGATGGCGAAGGACAGCCTCGTGGCGGGCCTCCTGATGATCCACGACCT
>DAIRFU010000550.1:0-4874 GCA_036794935.1 Kofleriaceae bacterium
CCGGGCTCACGCCGCTGCTGCCGCGCATCCAGCGCCGGCCGACGACGATGAGCAGGCCGAGCGCACCGACCGCAGCGAGCGACGGCAAGAGCCACGGGAAGCTGCTGCGCGGCGTCGCCAGCACCTTCTCGGTGTACTCGCCGACGAACATCTCGATCACCTTGTCGTAGCCCTGCTTGCGGCCTTGGGGCGTCTTCAGATCGAAGCCGCCGATGACCGCGAGCACCTTGGCGCGCAGCCGTGCCGCGGTCTCGCACTCGCACTCGTAGATGCTCTGCCGCGCGCAGCCGCACGGACAGATCAGCTCCTTCATTGCCTTCTCGGATGTGCCCTCCGGGGGCCGGCTCATCGCCGCGTAGCCGCCGCCCGCCTGTCCCATGCCCATGCCGGCCGGTACGTGCTCGCCACCGCCGCTCGCCGGCGCCGCGTGCGCCTGGCTCGCGAGCCCCGCGATCACGCTGAACGCGACCGCGAGCACGAGGCCGATGTCAGCCGCGCGGCCGAGCCGCGTCCGCGGCTTCCATTGCAGGAAGTCGACGACCCGCTGCGGGATCAGGCACACGAGCGTGCCGAACGCGAGGATCAGGAAGCCGACCCACACCCAGAGGATGAGCGGGTTGATGTAGACGCGAAAGTTCGCCTGCTTGCTCTCGAGGTTGAAGCCGGTGAGCACGAGGTAGACGTCCTCGGCGACCCGCACGGTGATCGCGACCTCGGTCGTCATCTGCTCCTCGCTCTTGTGGAAGTCCCACTTGGCCGGATAGACGGTGCCGATGCGCTTGCCGTAGTCGTAGATGCCCACCTGCGCGGTGATCGCGTCCTTGTGATCGTCGCTGGTGTGGAACAGGTTCTCGTAGGTGAACGTGTAGCGGCTGCGGCTGAACGGGCCGACGTAGATCGGATCCTGCGTGGTGATGCCGGCGGCGCTCGTGTGCGGGATCGTGAACGCGAACGACGACTCACCGGTGCCGTTCGCCGAGTTGTAGATGCCGGGCTTGTCGACGGTGCGGTCGACCATGTGCTCGTACGCCTTACCGGCGAAGCCGAAGAACAGGACCGCGACACCGAGGTGGACGATGTAGCCGCCGTACTTGCGGCGCTTGGAGAGCACGAGGCCGACGAGCGACGTCATCGGATCCGAGCCGGTCTGCTTGCGGCGGACCTGCATGCCGCGCCAGAACTCCTGGCCGATCGAGCCGATGCAGAACGCGACCAGGCCGAAGTTGATGAGCGAGATCGGCAGCTCGAGCTGATCGGCGAAGACCGAGCTGGTCTCCTTCGTCTGCGGGAACACGATCAACAGCACGACGATCGTGACCGCGGCGAGCGCGGTCGGGAACATGAACTGGTTCCACAGCCGCGCACGCGTGGTCTTGCGCCAGGCGAGCAGCGGCGCCGCGCCGGCGAGCACGATCAGCGAGAGCCCGAACGGGATCATCCACTTGTTGAAGAACTCGGGACCGACCGACACTCGCGAGCCGTCGATGGCCTCGGAGATGGTCGGGAACATCGTCGCGAACAGCACGAAGAACGCGCAGGCGAGCAGGATCCAGTTGTTGAGCAAGAACGCGAACTCGCGCGAGTAGAACGACTCGAACTGGGTCTTCTTCGCGAGCTTGCTCGAGCGATGGACGATGAGCCCGATCGAGACGATCAGGATCGCCGCCATGAACACGATGAAGTCGATCGCGAGCCCGTTGTCCTCGCCGAACGCGTGCACCGACTGCACCGCGCCCGACCGGGTCATGAACGTGCCGAAGATCGTCAGGAAGAACGTGATGACGACGAGGGCGAGGTTCCACACCTTCATCATCCCGCGCTGTTCCTGGATGATCGCGGAGTGGAGGAACGCGGTCGCCGTGAACCACGGCATGAAGCCGGCGTTCTCGACGGGATCCCACGCCCAGTAGCCGCCCCAGCCGAGCTCCTCGTACGCCCAGCGGCCGCCGAGGATGAGCCCCAGGGAGAGGAAGCCAAAGCAGATCAGCATCCACACGCGGACCGAGCCGAGCCACAGATCATCGAGTCGGCCCGACGCGAGCGCGCCGATGCCGAACGCGAACGGGATCGTGCCCGCGACAAAGCCGATGTAGAGCGACGGCGGATGGATGACCATCCAGTAGTTCTGCAGGATCGGGTTCAGCCCGCGGCCCTCGACGGGCGGCGTGGTCAGGTACGTCGCGAACGGGTTCTTGTCGAAGATGAGCAGCGACAGGAAGAACACCTGCACGACCATGATCGTGCCGACGACGTAGCCGATCATGTCGCGGTGGCGGCGGTGGTTGACCGCGATCGCGATCGTCGAGAACAGCGCGAGGACGAGGACCCACAGCAGGAGCGAGCCGTCGAGGCCGCCCCAGAACGCGGTGACCTTGTACCAGGTCGACATCGTCGTATCGCTCGTCGCCCACACGTACTTGACCGAGAAGTCGTGCGTGACGAACGCGTAGATGATGAGCGCCGACGCGAGGCCGACGAGCGCACCGAAGCAGTAGAGGCCGTAGACCGACGACGTGACGAGGCGCCGGCTCTTGCGCGCGTTGCCGGCGATGCCGGCGGCGACGCACCAGGCCGCGACCAGGTACGCGACGAGCAGGGTGATCGTGCCGACGAGCGCGATCGGCGAGAACGGGACACTGTGATCAGTCATGATGGGTGCCGATCACTTGAACTGGGTGTCGAGCTTGTTCGTGGGCGCGCCTTTGTACTTCGAGGGACATTTCGCCATCAGCTCGGTGGCCTCGAGGACCATCGTTTGCTCGGCGTCGGTCCGGATCGGGCACTCGCCCCGCTCCTTGTCCGCGTACTTGCAGATGTCGTCGGCGACGGACTGCAGGTCGGTCGCGTTGATCAGACGGCCGGTGGCGACCACCTCGGCGGCGTCCTTGAACGTGTCGGGAACCGGTCCGGTCACGAAGATGCGGATCTTCTTGCCGCCCTTCTCGAGCACGAACGTCCGGCGAGTCTCCTGGTGGACCGTGGCGGTCGCGATCGACCCGGCCTCCACGAGACCGTGGACCTTCAGCTCCTTGCCCTCGAAGGTATCGAACCCCTTCGCGAGCAGGTTGTCGACCATCTCGTAGTGCTGGGCGTTACTGGTGGAGGAGTAGAGAAGAAACCCTGCGCCGCCGGTAGCCACGGCGACGGTCAAGGCGAGTTTGGCGAGCGTTCCGTTATTCATTGTGGGGTGTGCTCCGCTTGCGCGCTGAGCCCGGCGTCCCTTACCCAGCCCAACCGTAGCACGGTCAGGCGGCATTCCGAGGTTCAGCCACCAATCCCGATCATGTGCTTCGCCGGGGGCTTGACGGCGAGCTCGTGGCCCGCGCGTTTGCCCTGCACAGCGACGGAAATCGCGTGAATCAAATCGGTCTCGGTCCCACCGCCGCGCAGCACGTCCCGCAGGCTCACCGCGTCATCATGTCCCAGGCACGCGTGAAGGTCGCCGGTCGCGGTGAGGCGCAGGCGATTGCAATCATCGCAGAAGTGCTCGGTCATGGCCGAGATGATGCCGAGCCGTCTGGAAGGGTCTGTTTCGAGGGCCCAGTAGCGGGCCGGACCTGCGTCGTTGCCACTGCCCGGCGCGGGCACGAGCGGCCCCAGCGCGGCCTCGACGGCGCGACGAATCGCCGCGGCCGAGATCCCCTGAGCGGCCTCGTAGATCGCGCCATCCGACATCGGCATGTGCTCGATGAAGCGCGGGGTCGCAGCGCGCCGCCACGCGTCCTCGCACAGCGCGACGAGCTCGTGCTCGTTGATGCCGCGCAGCGCGACCGCGTTGGTCTTGACGCGGAGCCCGGCGGCGACCGCCGCGTCGATGCCGGCGAGCACGCGCGCGAGCTCGCCCCGTCCCGTGATCGCGTGGAACCGCTCGGCGTCGAGCGTGTCGAGCGAGACGTTGATCGCGGACAACCCGGCCGCGCGCAACGGGCCGGCGAGGTCGGCGAGCAGGTGACCGTTGCTCGTCATCACGACCTGCTCGATGCCCGGCACCGCCGCCATCCGGCGCACCAGATCGACGATGCCGTGGCGCACCGTCGGCTCGCCGCCCGTCAGCCGCAGCTTGCGGACGCCCAGCCGCGCGAAGACCGAGGCGATCTGCTCGAGCTCCTCGAACGTGAGCAGCGCCGCCCGCGGCGAGAACTGCATTCGATCCTCGAGCTCCTCGGGCATGCAGTACGTGCAGCGGTAGTTGCACCGATCGGTCACCGACACGCGCAAGTACCGGATCCGACGCGCGAACCCGTCGACCAGAGGCTCGCCCGACGGGCTACCGTCGGCCGGCGGCGGCACCAGAGCGGCGGAAGGCCGGGGGCCCGAAATGACCGGGAGCTGCACGCGCGCCATCGGGATCTCGCGCAGCATACGCCATGGTTGTTCGCCCGGTAACGATCGTTCTTGACAGATCGAGGAAAACCGAGCATCTATCCCCGCGCCTACTCATGTTGCAGACGTCGTCCTCTCCGACCCTCGATGGCCTCTGGGTCCTGCTGGTGTCGAACGAAGGCGAGCTTGCCGCCCAAGATGCGGCTGGTCGCGTGCCCGTGATGGCGCGCGCCGGCAACGAGCAGACCTATCTGCTCGTGTTCAAGAACGTCGTCAAAGCGCGCCAGTTCGTCTCAACCTCCAACCTCGAAGGCGCCGAGCCGCGCATGGTCGTTCGCGGGAACCGCGACGACATCATCCGGATCGCGCGGTCAGCCGGCGTGGTCGGTACCTTGCTGGACTACGACCCCAGCACGCAGCAGTACGCCGAGACCCAGGCGCTCGCCTGAGCCGGCTGCTCAGTAGCCGTCGGTGATGATCAGCTCGTCGACGTCGTCTCGCTTGGCGGCGTTCGAGTTGATCGCGCGCGCGCACTTCACGCGGTCGACGCG
>DAIRFU010000551.1:0-4861 GCA_036794935.1 Kofleriaceae bacterium
CTGCTCGAGCTCCGGTGACTTCTCGACGAGCGTCGCCGAGTCGGCGAGCGCGTGCTCGAAATCCTCGAGCTGGCCGGTGATCGCGGCGCGCTCGAGATGGAGGCCGACCGAAGCCGGGAGCTGGCGAGCGTGAATCTCGATGCGCCGGTCGAGCGCGCGTAACGCGGCGACACCGTCCTCGGTACGCGGCAGCTTCGGCACGACCGATGGAGCCGCCGAAACGGCCGACGCCGACCCGTGGAGGCCGGCGTCATCTTTCGTTCGATGCGTCTTGCCGCCGCGACACGCTGCGAGCAGCGCGAACGCGACAAGCGCGTGCTTCACGGGTTTGGAGCGCCGAGGTACGGGAACACGTCTTGATCCACGTCGGCGTGCACGGTGGCGCCGTCCGTGACCAGCGCCGTGAAGGGAGTCGTGGCGATATTGAATCCCTTGAGTCCCATCGCGAGCATGCTGTAGCTGTAATCGATCACGTCGTACTCGGGGGAGCGACCGCCGCACGTCGGGGGAATGTCGATGACCGCCTCGGCCTCGACCGCCAGATACGCAATGCAACTCGCGGCCCCGGTGTCGACATACAGCTCGTCGTCGGCCAGAAGCCCGGCGAGCGTCGCGTACGACGTTGCTGCCGGAGCACCACCCCCCGGGAGGCCATTGTACAGGATGTTGTTGCGGCAGCCGTTTGCGATGCCTGAACCGGTCTCTCCCGCCCGGCAGTCCCCTGGAGGAGTAGAGGTGGTCGGACAATTCGCATCGCTCTCGCCCGCAGCGCAGATCCCGTCGCCGCACGTACCGCCCACCACGCCGGCGCCGCAGTCCAACGTACAAGCCGTGTGGGTGCCGTCGGCGACGTTCGCTTCACTTGCCTCGCACAACCCATTGCCACAGACACCGGTGTCGAGCACGTCGATCATCGCCAGGTTCTTCATGAACTCGCCGACGTTCGCAGGTGCCAGCCAGGCGGCCTTGTCGCTCATAGCGTTATAGGCGTCCTTGGCATCTTTGCCGGCTTGCGTCGGATCGAAGCCGTGATTGAGTGCCGTGTTGACTGCTGGCCGGCCCATGCGATCGATCTGAGCGCCGAGAGTCGGGGCGGCCGGGAACGGCACCATGCTGTCGGGTCGCGCGTCGTTCACGGACGCATCGAGCACGGACTTGTTGTCACCGCAGGCGGCGAGCGCGAGCATCGTGATCGCGAGGAGCTTGATGGTCTTCATGTGTGATCTCCTCGCCGCTCACTGGCCCGCGTGGGTGCTGCCCCACACGCCGAGTACGGTCTTTGTGTCGTTGACGATCAGTGCCTTGTCGAGCTGGATCGCGATCGCCATCACGTTGGCATCCGCGAAGCAGTCTTTCTGGTTCGCGGGGCAGCCGCCGAGCGTGGAGAGCGGATCGGCCACCGTCGGTCCGGCTTGCGCCTCGCTGAGCTCGTCGCGAACGCCCTTGATCGTCGCTCCGGGAGGGATCGAGGGGCAACCGGCCGCGTCAAGGCCGCCGGGGGCCGCCGCGAACACACCCGGGCACGAGGCCGCCGCGGTGTTCCCACCACACGCGAACTCGACCTTCTTCTGCGCGGTCAGAAAACCGGCCAGGTTAAAGAAGAACGGATCCGAGCGGCGGCCAGCGAACACCTTGAGCTTGCCGTCGGCACTCGTCACACCGGTCGTCGCGCTGAAGTCACCCTTGACGTAGTCGACGACCTTGTTCGATGTATCGATCACCCAGCACTCGCCCGAGGTATCGCTCTCGAACGTGCAGACGACCTTGCTCTCCTCGCCCATCGCGAGCTGCTCCGCGGATTGCGGAAATGCCTCGTGACGGGTCAGGTGCCACACGTACTGCACGTCTGGCCCGAACGCATGGCTGCCGTCGTCGAACGGAGACACCGTCATCGCGAGGCTGAGGTTCGCGCCCGCTTCGGTCAGCCACGCGAAGACATCGTTGATGTCGCCCATTGGATTACCGGCGACGGACGTGGAATCCAGGTGATCGGCGGCCTGGGTGATCGGTGAGCCAAGCAGGGCCATGAGTCCGAGGCCTGCGGCTCCGCCTAGGAAAGCGAGTTTCTTCAAGCGAGTCCCCCTTCTGAAGGTGCGATCTATCCTATCCATGATTTTGGTGGCTGGGGCAATTCCTGACCAATTTCCGCGACTCCCCGGGTGACCTAGGGCGCATGCGGCTGTGATACGCTCGACATACGAGCGTGGGGTGGGCACCTTCCGTCCACCTGTCGCCTTGACCGCATAGCAACCGTCGCAGTCCGCAGCATCGTCAGGAGACCGTCCGTGGGAACGAAGCTCTACGTGGGCAATCTGAACTACAACACGACCGAAGCCTCACTCAGGGAAGCTTTCGGCGCCAACGGCCGCGAGGTCGCGAGCGTCTCGATCATCATGGATCGAGAGACCGGTCGGTCGCGCGGCTTCGCGTTCGTCGAAATGGCGACAGCCGAGGCGGCGCAGCAAGCGTTGCAGGAGCTCGACGGACAGGAGCTCGACGGACGCCAGCTCCGCATCAACGAGGCACGCGAGCGTGAAGCGCGTGGCCCGGGTGGCGGCGGCGGCGGCCGTTCGTTCGGCGGCCCGCGTCCGGGCGGACCCGGCGGGCCCGGCGGCTACAGCGGCGGCGGCGGTGGCGGCTATCGCCCGGGTGGCGGCGGTGGCGGCTTTGGCGGTGGTGCCCCGGGGGGCCCGCCGCGCAGCGGCCCCGGTGGTTTCGGTGGCCGTCCAGGTGGCGGCTACAACGCGGCCCCCGGCGGCGGCGACAATCGGCGTGGCCGTGGCCGCAGCGACAAGGATCGCGATCGTGATCGCGGCGGACCGGTCGACGATCGCGGTCGTCGCGGTAAGCGCGGTCGCGGCATCCCCGACGGCGACGACTGGTAGTTCGCGCGCGCATCGCGAACGGCGCGCCGGCCGCTAGATCGTCGCGCGCGCATCGCGAACGCCGCGCCGACTCTTCGATCGTCGCGCGCGCATCGCGAACGCGCGCCGACTTCTAGATCGTCGCGCGCGCATCGCGAACCGCGTTCGACGACGTCCGAGTTGCGACTCGTGCGGCTGCGCGCCGCCGGGCGTGCACGACTCGCGGTAGTGTCGCGCCGTGACGCCGAGCTTGCCTGACGTGCCCACCTGGATCGACGCGCAGCTGCCGGCCGGCGTACGTCGGCAGCTCGTCGATGTCGACGGCCAGCACGTGCACGTCATGGAGTGGGGCCCGCCGGATGGCCGGCCCGTCGTGCTGCTGCACGGCAACCCGACGTGGAGCTTTCTGTGGCGCAAGGTCGTCGCCGCGATCCGCGCGCGCCCCGGCGGCGAGGCGTTGCGGCTCGTCGCGCCCGACCTCGTCGGGCTCGGCCTCTCGTCGAGACCGCCGGCCGAGGCGCACACGCTCGCGAACCATGCCGCGTGGATCGGCGCGGTGATCGATCGCCTCGTGCCCGGGCCACTGGTGCTCGCGGCGCAGGACTGGGGCGGCCCGATCGGGCTATCGGCGATGGCGACGCGGCGCGACCGGCTGCGCGGGCTCGTGCTCGGCAACACCGCCGTCAGTCCGCCGGCGGCGGGGTTCAAGGCGACGCTGTTCCATCGCCTCGCGCGGCTGCCGGTGGTCAGCACGGTGCTGTTCGAGCGGCTCGGGTTTCCGCTCGGGGTGCTGCACCTCTCGCAGGGCGATCGGTCGAGCATCCGCGGCGAGGTCGCGCGCGCGTATCGCTGGCCACTCGCGAAGCGTGCCGATCGCGCGGCGCCGCTCGCACTCGCGCGGATGGTGCCGAACGAGCCCGAGCATCATCCGTCGATCCCGCAGCTGCGCGAGACCGACGCGCTGTTTCGCGAGCTCGCGGTGCCGATCCGGATCGTGTGGGGCACGCGCGATCCGGTACTCGGCCGCGTGATCAATCACCTCGAGCGGCTGCGGCCCGACGTGACGATCGTGCGCACCGACGCCGGTCACTTCCTGCAGGAAGAAGTCCCCGAGCCGCTCGCGGATGCGGTGCTCGACGTCGTCACGCGCGCGAGCTGGGCGTGACCACGAAGACGACCTTCGAGGTCGCCGCCGACGACGCCGGCCTCCGCCTCGATCAGGTGATCCCCAGGCACGTGCCCGGGCTGTCGCGGCGCAAGGCGCGCGCGGTGATCGATCTGGGCGGCGTGTTCGTCGACCGCTCGCGCGTCAAGGTCGCCGGCCGGCCGGTCCGGGCCGGCCAGGTGATCGAGGTCAACATCGGCGGTGCGCTCGACAAGGCGGCGGCGGGTGCGCCCGTGCTCGCGCCTCGCATCGTCCACGTCGACGATCACCTCATTGTCGTCGACAAACCGGCGGGCCTCGTCACCGCGCCGACGCCGGAGTCCGACCGCGGCGACGTGCTCGATCAGCTCGCGCGCCTGCACGGCGAGGTCTTCCTCGTGCATCGCATCGACCTGCCGACGAGCGGGCTGCTCGTGTTCGCGCGCACGCGCGATGCGAACAAGCGGCTCGGCGATGCGTTCAAGGCGCACGACGTCGATCGCGAGTACCGCGCCGTCGTGGTCGGCACGATCGCGGCGCAGACGATCGACCGGCCGATCGACAAGCGGCGCGCGGTCACTCACGTCGAGCCGGTCGAGGCGCTCGCGGGCGCGACGCTCGTGCGCGTCCGCCTCGAGACCGGCCGCACGCATCAGATCCGGATCCACCTCGCCGGCATCGGCCACCCGGTGTGCGGCGATCGCACGCACGGTGGCGAGCTCGAGCGCGCGTTCCTGCCGCGCCCGCCGCGGCTCGCGCTGCACGCGCGCCTGCTCGGCTTCACGCACCCGGCGACCGGCGAGCGCGTGCAGTGGGAGAGCCCGCTGCCCGACGAGCTGGAGCACTGGGTCGA
>DAIRFU010000552.1:0-4860 GCA_036794935.1 Kofleriaceae bacterium
AGTTGGTTCTGATGGCAGCGATGCTCAGTGGTTGCGCGACGTACTTCGGCGACGGTGACGTTGGGCCGGACGCGGCCGTGGCGGCGACGCCGGACGCGAAGGAGTGCGGGTTCACGCTGCCCAGGTGCGGCGAGCGCGACACCGCGTGCGCCACCGGGCAGACGCCGATCGACTGCCCGCACGACGAAGACCCGAGCGTCTGCTACTGCCCGTCGCCGACCAACCCCGGTTGGTGCGTCAACCAGTAGCTCACGCGTACTGGTACAGGCTCACCGCGCCCACGGTGAATGAGTCGCCGAGCCCGCCGGTGACACAGCGGAACTGCAGATCGAACTTCTCGTGTGTCGCCGGCATGTCGACGACTGCCGTGTGCCAGCTTGCCGTCGTGCTCGTGATGGTCACCGATCCGATCGTCGAGCCGCTCGAGTCCAGGATCTTCACCTGCCCGCTGTCCGTGCCGCTCGACATCGCGCCGTAGACCGCGAGCACGCACGGGACTGTGGTCGTCGAGCGTGTCTTGCAGTAGCGTAGGTCGAGCGTGGCGCCCGGGGTTGAAGCGCTCACCGTCGTCGACGTGTTGTCGACCAGGTTGCGTGCCGTCCCGAACGCGGTGAGGCGCGGACTGCTCTGCATGTCGGCGGTCCAGTTGATCAGGTGCGCCGCGCCTTGCTTCCAGAGCAGCGTCCCGAGCTCGTACATCGTCTGCCGGCGAGCGTCGTAGATGGGCGCGGTGACGCTCACAGGCGAGGGCACCACGTAGCCGTTGGCGGCTGTCATCGCCAGCGATTCCTCGTAGACGCATGCGGCGATCAGGCGCCCGCCGTCGCTCTCCTCGAATCGGCCGTAGATGGCGGTGTCGGCGGGGACGAAGAAGATCTCTAGCTCGACGTCGCTCCACTCGCTCGGCACGTCGCTGGGTGTGGAGCCGGTCGCACCGAATGAGGCGGACGCTTGTCCGTACACGGTCGAGCCGTCAGCGCTCTCGAGGTAGAGCGTGACGGTGGGGTTCACGCCGGAGCCGAGTGTTATGTTGTGCTGGCCGAGCGTCACGCGCGCGTGCACCTTGTTGAGCAGCGGTCCGGTGCGTGCGCCGAACCGCCAGCGGTCGCGCGTCGTGCCGCTGCCCGCCGGGATCGCCGACAGGTCGCAACCCTGGTTGAAGTACTGTTTGCTGCGCACCGCGCCCACGAAGTTCAGCGCAGCGGCGAGCTCGGACTCGAACACGGCGTTCGGGACCATCCCGTTGCGCGCGGATCGCGCCGGCTCGAGTCGACTCGGCGTCTGCAGTGAGAGCGGGGCGGTCGGAGGGTGGATGGGAGGGGTGGGCATCAGAACACCATCCTCTCTTGCTCGGTGCACTCAGCGAGCCCGCGCGTCTCGCCCTTGTACGCGCACTCGATCACGAGCCACACGACGCGAAGCGTCTGCTTGACGTTGATCGTGAGCAGGGCCCGAGCGCCCTGTTGCCACGTCGTACTCGACGTGTTCCATGTGGCATCGGACAATGGTGTGCCTCGGTCGGCATCGTCGAGAGAATCGTCCTTCGGGCGCACGGCGCAGAGTGAAACGCGGACCGACGTCGCCGTGCCGTCGGAGGATCGAAGCCACGGCGCGACGCTGAGGTAGCGAACGATCGTGTTGGAGAGCATCGCTCCGGTGAGGTAGATCGGCTCCATCCGCACGATCCGATAGCCGGTCGCGTTGACGGTGTTGGACAGCACCGTGTTGCTCAGCGAGGGACCCTGGATCGCGGTCTTGTGGTCGATGAGGTTGCTGACGAGCCGGGCGAACCCGACGATCGATCCAACGTCGTAGGGATTGCCGTCGCCATAGGTCAGCTCGACGTGCCGCTCGGGCAGGTCCGTGTGCGAGCTCGGCGTCGCATCGATCGATGACGTGGCCAGCCCGAACTGGTAGGCCTGAGCTGTGTTCTGCACCAGTCCATCGGCGTCGTCGGCTTGAAAGGACTTGTCGTGTTGCGCGGACTGCACGGCGTCGTACGTGTCGTAGGTGATGCGATAGGTCTTGGTCGCGTCGAAGCTGGCAAGCGCAACGCCGTCGTGAACGATGTCGTTGCCGCTGACGCTCGTGATGTTGCGCGTCCATGTGAGCGGGCTAGCCGGATCCGCCGGGTCAACCTCGACGATGCGAATAGCGTCCCCCGCCGCGAACCGCGCAGCGTCGACTGATTCGCTCGCTTCGCTATAGGCGTGAGCTTCGCAGGTCAGGATGAGTGAACTCTCGGCGTAGCTCGCCACAAGCGCACTCGGCGCGTACGCGTAGATCCGATTGGTCTCGATGAACATCAGTTCGACTTCGCCGACGATTGGCGCAACTGACTTGTCAGGCCGCGCACCACCCGGGTTGCTCCGATGGGCGACCACGGCACCGGGCCGCCCCGACACGCCACGAATGCCCGTAGTCGGGTCTCGTGCGAAGCGATCGGTAACGTTCACGATGTCACCGGGCGCGAGGTCCCAAAGTGTCAGGTCCACCGAGCGCTTGATCGTGCGCAGCGGCTTGGTGAACAAGCGCGCCCCGGGGATGAAGGCATTGGGTACCAAGTCCTCGATGCCTGCGCCGGTCTGCGCGAGCGAGACATACGTGTTCCGGGCCTCGATCGTGAACGGCGAGCCGCGATCCCCGAGGTCGTCGATCGCGGTCCTGTCCTCAACGTTGATGGTGCCGTTGTACTCGCCACCGACCGCGTCGCGGTTGTACTCGATCTTGATGATGTTCTTCGCCCACCGAGCAGAGAGCAGCGTCGGCGCGCGGTGGTTGACGTCACGCCCGCTCGGCTCCGCCTTGTTATCCTCGGTCAGCGTCGCGAGGGCGAGGCTCGTCGTCGGCGTCTGCCACGTGCCCATGCGCAGTCCGCCGGACTTCCAGACCGGGAACACGTGGCGCAACACGAGGTCGCTTCCGATCAGCGTCGAGATCTTCATGGGCTTGTCGATCAACGGCGCGATCATCTTGTCGGCGCCAGGCATATTGGCGACCGACGTCTCCCATGCTGGGCCGAGCAGCTCGCCCGGGTAGCCGAGTCCGCATCCGTAGGGGAGCGCGTCGTAGTCGGCTTCGTTGTATGCGTCGGTGCCGCCCGAGTAGAAGAGCTGATTCAGAAAGTCGCCGCACGCCATCTCGAACATGAAGACCTGTTTGATCTTCGTCGGCGTCGGATCGTCGAGCCGCTTCGCAAAATCGGATAGCGGCGCATGGAAGAACGGGCCGGTTTGGTTGTCGAGCACGGCTCGGACGTTCGATAGGTCGAGCGTGCCGTCCAGGCCGTCCGTCACCTTCGCGGAGATCAAGACGGCATCGTTGAACAGAAACAGCCCCCAAGTGCCGGTCGCCGTCGGTAGCACACCCGAGCTCGGCGGCAGCGTCGAGAGCTGATCCTGAAAGGCACCGCTCGCGTTCGTGACGCGCATGGCACCGGTCGAGAGCCCGTACGTGACCCACGAGCGTAGCGGGACATTGTCCCTGTAGAAGTGGTGCTGAGCGTTCGACGCGTCCGTCGTACCAACCCCGACGATACTGCCGGCCGGAACGTCCGCCGGCTCTGTGCCGTCAAAGCCGAGGAAGACTGCGATCTCCTGACGCAGCGTGAGACGAAAGCTCACCGACGTGCTCGACGACGGGATACGCCAGTAGATCTTCGTGCGAATGCTGTCGGCGGTTCCCTGCGTGGGAGCAACACCAAACGTGTACGTTCCCCACACTCGACTCGAGGACAGCTCGCCGGCAAGCCACGCGCCCCACTTCGTGAGCAGTGCGGAATGCGTATAGAACCCCGCGTCCATCTCATTCGTGCCCGAGGCGCCGCTCGCGACAACCACGAGATCGTCTGCCGTGCGCTTCGTTGAGCCGTTGTGGTCTGAGAAACCGAACTCGATCCCAGCTGGGATGTAGATCCCATCCGCGACCTCGCCAGAGAGCATGTCGCGCCCGACCGTCGCCTCCTTGAGATCGGTGAGCACGTGATCGGCAACGAAGATCGTGGAGAGCAAATCAGCGTCGTCCCGCACATCTGCGAGCCGACCGGCGAATACGAGCTCGGCGTCCGCCTTGGTTTGCAGCGAGCCGTCCGCGTTCACCGCGTGAACCCACAGCCCCACCCAGCGGCCGATCCACGTGCGCGGGTACTGCGTTACCTTGGGCTGGATCGGCGGACTGAGGGGGCCGGTGACGCCGACGCGATGGTTGTGCGCATAGCGCTGCGTCCCGGTGCCCTTGCCGAACGGCGAGCAGAGACCGCGAACGCAGTCCGTAAACGTGGTGCCGGTCTTTCCGAAGTAGACGATGGTCTCGGTGCCGATGGAGAGCACGCCCGTCGCAGAGAACGCGGACGTGTCCTTGACGCTGATCGTCGTGTCGTCCTGATCGAGCGAGGCTGTCAGTTCCGTCTCGGCACCGCCGGCGGTGCGGTGGGTCAGTACTCCGATCTGCTCGTCGGCGATCGTTGCGGTGAGCGTGCCCCCGGACTGAAAAGGCTCCCATGGGTCGCCGCTCTGCTTCTGGTCGAGGTCGACGTACAGCCCGAGCGTTGCGGTCGTCACGGCCCAGTCCGTGCCAGACCACGCCGTGGTCACGGCGGCCGCGTCGTCGTGGTTCGAGAGCAGCGTGTCGACCCCCTCGATCGCGAGCACGTAGACGTACCGAGCCGGCCAGGTCACTCGGCCCGCCCGGTGCTCGTGCGCTGCGTCCCGAGTTCGACGATGCGCTCCGCGTTGCGCTGGCGCATGCGGGGGCTGTCCTCGGCATAGGAGTCCCCGACGATGATGTAGTTCGTCACGGTCCGCGATGGACCGCTCGGCGCGGAGCCACCCGCCGATCCGCCGCCGCCAAAGGAGGAGCCGC
>DAIRFU010000553.1:0-4856 GCA_036794935.1 Kofleriaceae bacterium
GACTTCGGTCTGCACCGCAAGGGCATGCCGAACCGCGTTCTCGCGAACGCGATCTCCCCAACGCTCGTCGTCGGCATGCCGAAGACGCTCGACGCGTCGCAGTGCTTCGAGTGTGCGGCCCTGCGCGAGGACAGCGACGGCACGCGCTGGTTCTGCGACGATCATCGCGTCAAGCAGAACGCGGTCTCGCCGATGACCGTGTGGACGAACGGCAGCCTGGCGCGGTGAGGTGACTGGCGGGCACAGGCGCGCCGTGTCACCACGAGGGGATGCGCGCGCTCGCCCTCGTCGCCGTCACGCTCGGCCTCGTCACGCCCGCGGCCGCCTCGCCCACCACCGACGCGTGGCTGACCGGGCTCACCGATCGCGTGATCGGGGATCTCGCCGCGGGGAAGCGGCTCGTCGTCGAGGTCCACGTGCCGCTCTGCGACAACACGATCATCCGCTGCGGCAACCCGAAGCTCGGCGACGGCGACAGCCCGGCGACCAACCTCTACTGGGCGACATCGCCCGGCTTCGGGCACTGGTTCAAGCGCCGGCACAGCGGCTGGACCGAGGTGTCCGTCGACACGGAGCACACCGGCGATGCGGACGTGCTCGAGACGCGCACGTATCGCCGCACGATCGCGACGCCGGCGGCGTGGCGCGAGCGTGGCGCGCCGAGGCGCTACGAGCTCGAGGTCGTGGTGCACGCGTGGCGCGGCTCGGCCATCGACCGCGCGCTCGCCGCGTACGCGCGCGATATCTCGGGCAAGGGCAGCGCGGCGCAGCTCGTCGCGTTCGTCGGCCACAACCGGCTGATGGACCTCGACGAGTTCACGTGGCCGGCGCCGGGCAAGCTCGCGCAGGGCGCGATCGCGATCGCGTGCGCCACCGCCCCGTACATGAAGGACGAGGTCCCGGCGGCGACTCGCGTGCCACTACTGATGACCAGCGACCTGCTGTTCGCGAACGCCGCGCCGCTCGAGGCCGCGGTGCTCGCGTTCGCGCGCGGCGGTGGCTACGCGAAGATCCGGCGCGACGCGGCGATCGCCTATGCGGGCGTGCAGAACCGACCGGTCGCGCGCGTGCTCCGCACGTTCACGAATCCGGCCGACCGGCGCTGGTAAAGCGCCTCGAGGCGACGGAAGCGACTCGCCACGAGTGCACGGATCATGGCAACCTTTGCGGCATGGTCGCGCCGCCCATCACGCGCTTCACCGCCAATGAATACCTGGCGCTCGAAGCCGTCGCGGAGGCCAAGCACGAGTTCTTTGGCGGCTATATCGTAGCCATGGCCGGTGCCGAGCCGGAGCACAACCAGATCGCCGAGAACGTGCGGGCCGAGCTGAGAGCCGGACTGGGAGAGAGGCCCTGTCGCATTCTCGGTAGCGACCAACGCGTGCTCGTCGAAGCAAGCGGCGAGTACTTCTATCCGGACGTTGTCGTCACGTGCCTCGAACCACGGTTCGTGCTTCCCAAGCCGCGTTCGCTGACCAATCCTGAGGTGATCGTCGAAGTCCTCTCCGAGAGTACCGAACGTTATGACCGCTTCGAAAAGACAGCCGCATACCGCTCGATACCGACGCTCACGGACTACGTCATGGTCGCGTCCACCAAGCACGAGCTCGTGCACTATCACCGGCTGCCCGACGGGTCATGGACGATCCGCGAGCTTCGAGGCGATGGGACTTGCACGCTCGCCAGTGGCGTGGCGCTCGATCTAGCCCGGCTCTACCGGCTGGTCGAATGACGCGGGATCCCGTGTGTTCTGCGCGGGGGCAGAGCCTCACGGCTTCGGCAGCCGCGCCGCGCGCTTGACGAGCTCGATCATCTGGCGGCGATAGCCCTCGGCATCGGCGCCCCGCGCGCCCTGGGCCAGCGAGGTGACGGTCGCCCACGACAGCTGGCCGCGATCCTTCGCGTCGCGCAGCATCATGCCGAAGCCGGCGACCGCCGCCGCCCACCGGAAGTCGTTCGAGGTCTGCGCGAGGCTGCGCTGCTCGGCCTCGACCGGCTGCGCGAGCAGCTTGCTCAGCTTGCCGTCGGGCGCCTTGTAGCGGACCTTGACCGTCAACAGCTCTCCCGCGTTCGCGTGGGTCGCCTTGGCCTTGGCCTGGTACTTGAGCTTGTCGACCTTGCCGCCGGGCACGGCCATGCCGGCCGGCACGATCTCGTAGAGCGCGGTGACCGAGTGGCCGGCGCCGATATCGCCGGCGTCCTTCTTGTCGTCGTTGAAGTCCTCGTCGCGCATGAGCCGGTTCTCGTAGCCGATCAGGCGATAGCCCGCGACGGTGGTCGGGTTGAACTCGGCCTGCAGCTTGACTGCCTTGGCGACGTTGACGAGCGTCGCGCCCGCCGGCTTGAGCAGCACCTTGCGCGCCTCCTCGATCGTATCGATGTACGCGAAGTTGCCGTTACCGCGGTCGGCGAGCTTCTCCATCGTCGCGTCCTTGAGGTTGCCCGTGCCGAAGCCGAGCACGCTGAGGAACACGCCGTGCTCGCGCTTGTCCTCGATCAGGCGGGTCAGGTCGCCCTCGCTGGTGACGCCGACGTTGAAGTCGCCGTCGGTCGCGAGGATCACGCGGTTGATGCCACCCTTGATGAAGTGCTGCTGCGCGATCGAGTACGCGAGCTTGATGCCCGCGGCTCCGTTCGTCGAGCCGCCGGCCTCGAGGTTCGCGATGGCGGTCCGGATCGTGTCCTTGTTCTTGCCCGTCGTCGACGGCAGCGCGACGCCCTCGTTGCCCGCGTACACGACGATCGCGACGCGGTCGTTGGCGCGCAGGTTCTCGACGAGCAGGTTCATCGCGCGCTTGACCAGCGGCAGCTTGTCCGCCGACATCATCGAGCCCGACACGTCGAGCAGGAACACCAGGTTGCGCGCCGGGACCTTGGCGTCGTCGATCGCGGGCGCCTGCAGGCCGATGCGCACGAGCTGGTACTTGCTGTGGAACGGGCTCGGGCCGACCTCGGTTGTGATCGAGAACGGCTGGCCCCTGGGCGGCGCCGGGTAGGCGTAGTGGAAGTAGTTGATCATCTCCTCGATGCGGACCGCGTCCTTGGGCGGCAGCTGGCCGTCGCGCAAAAAGCGGCGGAGGTTCGCGTACGAAGCGGTATCGACGTCCGAGCTGAACGTCGAGAGCGGGCGCTGGTCGGTGCGCAGGAACGGGTTGTCGTCGATGCGCGAGTACGCCTCGGTGTTCATCGCCGGGTCCTGGTCGATCGCCAGCGGCTGCCCGGCGCTCGGCGCGACGGTCATCGGTGCGCCGAGTGCCATCGGCGGCGCAGGCCTGGGCGCCATCACCGGCGGGGGCATCGGCCGCCGCTCGGCCTCGGCGGGTGCGTCGGCCCTCGCGGCCTCCTTCTTCATGCGCAGCTTCGGCTTCGCGGCGACCAGCGCGATCCGCACCGCCATCGTCGAGGCCGCCTTGATCGTCACGCGCTGCGAGGACGTCACGAACCCGGCGTGCGCCGCGATCACCTTGTAGGTCCCGTCGGGGAGCCCGCCGATCGCGAAGTGGCCGCCGGCGTCGGTGGTCGTCATCCGGTTGACCCCGGAGCCGGTGACCGCGACCTGCGCGCCCGACAGCACGGCACCGCCGCGGCTCGCGATGGTGCCCTCGATCGTGCCGAGTGCGGCGGCGTGCGAGCGGACCGCCTGGACGGCCAGCACGATGAGAGTGATGACGAACAGCTCGACGAGCTTGACGGCCCTGGCTCTGCGCATACCAGCAACTGACGCACCAGGCCGGCGAACGATCTATCGCCGCATGTCGGCCACATCTCCCGGATGGCCTTCCGGGTGCCTCGTATGTTATGTTTATGTTATGGCGATCAAGCGAATCACTCTCAGCGTCCCCGACGAGGTCGCACAACGGGTCAAGAAGGCGGCAGGCTCGACGCCGGTCTCGGCGTGGGTCTCGGCGCTCATCGAGCGGCACCTCGACGAGCTCGAGCTCGAGCAACGCTGGCGTGATTTCTATTCCGACGTTGCACCGACACGGGACCACGTCCGGAGCGCCGAGCAGACACTGGGGCGTCTCGCGAAACCACGGCGGCGGCGCGCGGCATGACCGTGCGGCAAGGTGTCGTGCTCGACGCCGGTGCCTTCATTCAGCTCGAGCGGCGGGACAAGAAGATGGTGGCGCTCGCGCAGCTCTTCGTGGATCGACGGGTGCCGCTTGTCACCTCGGCCGCTGTCGTGGCGCAGGTCTGGAGAACGGGCGAGGCTCGTCAAGTACCGATCGCGTACCTCCTACGACGGGTCACGGTGATCGACCTCGTGTATCCGGTCGCGCGCATGCTCGGACGCATGCTCGCCGTCAGCGGAACAGCTGACCCGATCGACGCGCATGTCGTGTTTTTGGCGCGCGAGCGGGAGTGGTCGGTGCTGACCTCCGATCCGGATGACCTGCTGGCGATCGATCCTCACCTCGAGCTGGAAGTGATCTGAAGGGCTACCGCGCGAGCCGCGGCGAACACCGCGTCGAGCATCGGCTCGGTCAGCCGGCCCGTGAACGTGTTCTGCTGGCTGACGTGATACGAGCCGAACAGCGCGTATGGCCCCACGCGCGCCGCCGCGCCGTGCCCGAAGGCCGGCCGCGGCTTCATCGCGTGACCGAGCGTCCGCAGCGCGCGCAGCACGCCATCCCACGCGAACGCACCGAGCGCGACGACCGCGCGGACCCGGGGCAGCAGCTCGAGCTCGCGGACGAACAGCTCGAGGCAGCGATCGCGCTCGGCCCGGATGGCATCGAGGAGCGGCGCGTTGCTCGCTCCCGGCTCGTGGGTCCGCGCCGCCACCAGCACCAGCAACGGCAACCCCTCCATGCGCCGGACGAGGTAGTGGATCCACTGCAGGGACGAGTCGTCGG
>DAIRFU010000554.1:0-4852 GCA_036794935.1 Kofleriaceae bacterium
AGGTCGGTCTTCAGTGCGAAGCGGCCGGCTCCGAAGGCGACCGTGCCGCCGGGTGAAATCTCGATGAGCGCGGTCTGCACATCCGTGGCGCTCGCGCCCTCCGAGATGCCGATGCACGTGCCCTGGACGCCCTCGCACGGGTCGTCGCTGCAGCCGGTGGAGAGGAGGAGCAAGAGAGCGAGGCGTCGCATCGCGAAGCAGTCCGCCAGA
This sequence comes from Kofleriaceae bacterium, assembly GCA_036794935.1. GTDB lineage: Bacteria > Myxococcota_A > Polyangia > Haliangiales > Haliangiaceae > JABFXX01. Next base: position 211 of record DAIRFU010000554.1, read on the forward strand.
AAGTGGTCAGACCGTCAAGACGAATTGGTCTGTCCAGCCAACGTGGCGAGATTGCTACGGCATGACCGATGCACCCCTTCGAGCCGTGCGCCTCCCCAACCAGCTGCAGCTCGCTCAGCTCGTCGATCAAGCGCCCGAGGGTGACGGCTGGCTGCACGAGCAGAAGTTCGACGGCTACCGGATCATCGCCCACCTCGAGGGGCGCAAGCTGCGCCTGCTGAGCCGCCGCTTCAACGACTGGACCGCGCAGTTCCCGACCGTGGTCGACGCGGTCGCTGCGCTGCCGGTCAAGAGCGTGGTCCTCGACGGCGAGGTCGCGGTCGTGATGCCCGACGGGCGGACGAGCTTTCAGGCGCTGCAGAACGCGTTCGGTCAGCGCGGCGCGAACATCGTGTACTTCGTGTTCGATCTGCTCGGACTCGACGGCGAGGATCTGACGAAGCTGCCGCTCGAGGACCGCAAGCAGCGGCTCGCGACGCTGATCGGCAGCCAGCATGGTGTGATCCGCTACTCCGACCACGTGGTCGGCAACGGCGAGGCGTTCTTCGAGCTCGCGTGCAAGCGCGGCCTCGAGGGCATCGTGTCGAAGAAGCGCGACGCGCCGTACTCGCCGGGCCGCGGCAAGTCGTGGCTGAAGACGAAGTGCCTGCTGCGCCAGGAATTCGTGATCGGCGGCTTCACCGATCCGGAGGGCGCACGCACCCATATCGGCGCGCTGCTCGTCGGTTACTACGAGCGCGGCGCGCTGGTCTACGCCGGCAAGGTCGGCACCGGGTTCTCCGGCAAGGACCTCGTCGAGCTCGAGCACGCGCTCGCGCCCCTCGAGCTCGCGCATCCGGCGTTCGACCCCGAGCCGCCGCGCGCATGGACCGGCCCGAACCGCCACTGGGTGTCGCCGGTGCTCGTCGCCGAGGTCGCGTTCTCGGAGTGGACGAACGAGGGTCGCCTGCGCCATCCGTCGTTTCAGGGGCTGCGCGCCGACAAGCCGGCGACCGAGATCGTGCGCGAGCACGCGAGCCACGCGAATCGTTAGCGCCGATGCGCGAGCCTGGCTTTCTGCTAGCGTCACGAGCGGTGAAATTTCGCGTCGCCCTGGTCGTGTACTGGCTCGCCCTGATCGCGGCGACCCACTACCCGAGCGTGCGGCTGCCGGAGCAAGTCCCGAACAGCGACAAGATCGTCCACTTCGCCGCGTTCGGCGGGCTCGCGTTCGTGTGCTGGCTGTTCGTGACCCGCCGCGCGCGCACCCCCGGCGCGTCCGTCGTCTGGCGCATCGCGCTCGTATTGATCCCGTACGCGGCGGTCGACGAGTACACCCAGCAGTTCGTCGGCAGGCAGACCGATCTCGCGGACTGGATCGCCGACGTCGGCGGCATCATCCTCGTGCTCGCCGCGCTCGAGATCCGGCGCCGGCTCGTCGCTCGTGTCGCCGGCGCGCGAACAGGTTAGAGTCGGCCCCGTGCTCCGCCTCGTGTGCCTCTCGCTCCTGATCGCGTGCGGCTGCGGAGGTGGTGGGCCGGCACCCTCGACCACGAATACCGCCGCGACGGTGCCGAGCGGCACAGCGCACGACGACACGCGTGCGGCGAACGCGCGGGCCGAACGCGAACGCCACGACGCGCTGGCCGCCCAGCACCGCGTCGCCGAGCTCGAGCAACAGAACGCGCTCGCGGCCGCGTGCGCCGAGCCGCCGCCCTGGAACAAGCACGCGCGCTGCGCGCCGTCGTGTTACCCGACCGAGCCGGCCGACGCGCGGGCCGACCACGAGCTCGCGGGCGCGATGGAGATCCAGCACGTCGTCTGTCGCCGCGGCGGCGACGTCCCCTACGCCGTGATCGACGAGCTCGGCGGCGCCTCGCTGCGCGTCCAGCGCGTGCGTGGCCGGTTACCGCGCGCGCACCGCAAGGGCTGGCAGGCGGACGTCGCGGCCTGGTTCCGCGACGCGCAGCCGGCTGCGCTACCGCGCACCGACGTCGTCCTCGTCAAGGGAAGGTGGCGCACGCGTGCGCATCCGCTGAGCAAGGAGAAGCTGAGCTGCGTGACGGTGTCGCACTACGCGCGAGGGCTGCGCGGCACGCTCGACGCGTGCGGCGCGGTCGCGAAGTCCGGCGTGACGTGTGAAGCCGAGGGCAGTCCGGCGGCGCGCGCGATCAACGTCGTGCATTACCGGCTCGCCGAGGCCCGGCGCCTCGAGGCCGCGCACGAGCTCGATGCGTGCCGCGAGGCCGCGCTCGAGGCGGTCGCGGTCGCGCGCGGGCTACCGCGCTGGCGCCAGTACAAGAAGCTCAACGTCGACGAGTGGAACGACCGGCTCGTGTACCGGACCCGCTTCGACGGCGTGATCGATGAGGACGCCCTGTTCGCCGCGGTCGCGACGTACGGTAGTGATGCAGAGGCAGTGTACGTGGCCTGCGGCGGCGCGGCCGGTGCTGCAACGAAGGTCGATCAGGAACAATCGTTCCACACGTGCTGGTGATCGGTGGTCCCGGGAGAACTCTTGGCCGCGATGCGGCAAGGAGCGGGCGTCGGCGCGCGCGCGCGCGCTCTGGTCGGGCGCGGATGACCGGCGTGACGTAGGCCCGCTGGTACATAGCCGGTCACTCCGTGGGGGCGCTAACCACGCCGACCCACGAAGTGAGGCGGCCTCTCGGTTGCACGTGACCCCTCCCCGAGGGGGACGATGAACAACACACCACAGTCATGGCCGTGCGGCACCGGCCAATGGGATCGACTCGCGCGTCTGGTGCTGGCCGACGACATCAAGACCGCCATGCAGGACGAGCACGCGCTGCAGGGCGCGATGTTCCTCGCGACTCCGCTGGACCTGATCGCGGAGCTCGAGCGCTGCAACCTGGGGGCGGCGACGGTGTTATTGCGGGGACGGTTCGCGCACGACGAATTCGTAGGTGCGTTGCGGGATCTCTATCCCGGACTCGATATCGTGGTCACCGGCGCGCGGTGATCCCGCGGGATGCGCGATCACAGCGGCGGTGCCGGCTCGCGCCACGCCGGCAGGGCCGCCGCGCGGCGGGCGAGATCCTCGGGCAGGGCACCAGCCCGGGCGGCGTGGAAGGCGGCGACGAGCGCGCGCGCCGACTGAAGGCGAGCCTCGCGGGACTTCGCGAGCGCGAGCGCGAGGAGTTGCTCGAGGGCGGGCGGCACCGGGCCGAGGGCCGAGGGCCGAAGCGGCATCTCGTGGTTGACCGCGTAGAGCAGCGAGGGCGTGTCGCGCGCCGCGAACGGAGCGCGCCCGGTGGTCGCGCGATAGAGGACCGCGCCGAAGGCATAGACGTCGGCTCGGTGATCGACCGTCTCGCCGCGCGCCTGCTCGGGCGCCATGTACGCGGGCGTGCCGATCGCGGCGCCGCGCGTGAGCGTGCCCGAGGTTTCTGCGAACAGCGCGACGCCGAAGTCGAGCACCTTCCAGACGTTGTCGTACGTGAGGAACAGGTTCTGGGGCTTGATGTCGCGATGGACGATGCCGGCCGCGCGCGCGAGCTCGAGCACGCTACCGATCTGATCGACGAGCTGGTCGAGCGACGCGTCGACGAGCGAGCGACCGTCGCGCAACAGGCGCGACAGCGTCTGGCCGGTGAGCTTCTCCATCGCGAGGTACGGCACCGGATCGCTCGGCGTCGAGGCCCCGAGCACCCTGACGACGTGCGGCGAGTCGATCGCGCCCGCGACCCGGACCTCGCGCAGGAACCGCTCGAGGTGACGCGCGTCGGCGAGTAGCTCGCGGCGGAGCAGCTTGACCGCGGCGATGTCGCCGGTCCGGGCGTGCGTGGCCTCGTAGACCTCGCCCATGGCGCCACGCCCGATCACGTTGCCGAGCTGCCAGTCGCCGGCCGGCACGCCCGTGAAGCGGCCGGGGCCGCCGATCTTCAGCGCCCGATCGAGGTCGTGGCGCAGCTCGGCGAGCTGAACGTCGCGCTGGGCGGCGAGGCGCGTCGCGCGCTGGAGATGCTCGATCGAGCGCAGCGACGCGCGCCGGGTGACGCGCGCGAGCCAGAAGCAGAGCGCGTACGCCAGCTGGAGGATGCACTGGCCCGTGATCTGCGCCTGCACGGACGCGTGGCGGCCGACCGGGTAGAAGCCGAGCTCAGGCACCCAGCCCGCGATCACGAGCATCGACGCGATGAAGTGCGAGGCGGCGGCGAGCACGTAGATCGCGATCGCGCTGGCGAGGCTCTCGGTGCGGCAGAAGAAGTAGACGCACAGCGTGAGACCGACCGGCGCGGCCGAGAACGTCCCGGTGTAGAGGACGCCGAGCACGCCGCAGCCGACCGCGACGAGCGCCAGCAGCGTCATCGTCGAGGTCCGGTAGCGCGCGACGTCGCGGAGCTCGCGGTGCATCCACTCGCTCCCGACGACGCCGACCGCGAGCAGCGCGAGTAGCGCGCGGCCCAGCCGGGGATCACCGGGCGCGACCAGCACCGCGAGCGCGACGACGACGCCCGCGATCCAGCCGAGGCCGAGCAGCACGCGCGTGCGCTTGATCTCCTCCGCGCGCAGCGCGTCGGCGGCATTTGCCATCGCCGATGTGGCGGTGTTGTGCGTCGTCACACCGCCTCCCACGGCTGGCGGCGGATCAGCGCATCGCCGCGCCGGCGCCGCTTGCCGTCGAGCGAGCCGGTGACCG
>DAIRFU010000555.1:0-4847 GCA_036794935.1 Kofleriaceae bacterium
CCGGCAAGCTGCTCGTCGTCGAGTAGTTTGTCACCGCGCCGGGAACGCCGACGCTCAACCTCGCGAAGATCATCGACATGATCATGATGTGCCTCACCGAAGGCGGGCGAGAGCGCACCGAGGCCGAGTACGCGGAGATCTTGCGCCGCAGCGGGTTACGGCTGGAGCGCGTGGTCAAGACCCCGTCGCAGGTCGATGTCCTCGAGGCCTACCGGGCCTGATCGCGGGTCAGCGCTCGAACCCTGGCTCGAGCTTGTCGCCCCGGATCTCCTCGACGACCTCGGCCATCTGATCGAAGTCCGCGACCAGCCGCTGGAACATCGGCGTCGCCATGTCACGGTCGAACGCCGCCGCATCCGCGATCCGGATCACCTCGAAGTAGTGGAACGGGGCGCCCGGTGCCGTCGAGGCACGATGCACCGCGAACCCGAGCGCGGATGGGATGTCCGGACAGGCGGCATAGTCGACCTCCCGCACCCAGCGCTCGAAGCGCTCGCTGTCGATGCCTGGCTTGAGGCGGATCTTGTGAACGATCGTGATCATCTTCATCTCCCGTGTGTAGAGAACGAGTCACCGAGGAGCAGCGAGCGCGCGTGCGCGTCGTGCGGGCCGTCTGGACCGAGCTGCAGATCGGGCAGGGCGGGGTCGCCGGCACCAAACCGCGGCATCACGCGATGCCGGCGCTCGTCGGCCTCGGGGCCGCGCGACCAGAGCAGCGTCATCATCCACGACTCGATGTCATGGACGATGCGAAAGTCCCGGTCGTGGCTCGCCGCGTAGGCGTGGAGCGCACGGTCGCGGTCGTCGTGCGTTGCGAGTGCTTCGAGCAGCCGCTCGATATCGAGGAGCACCTTCGATAGCCCGCTACCGAACGACGGATCGAGCGTGGCCGCGGCATCACCGACGAGCGCGATTCCATCGCGGTACGGATGCTCCACCCACTGCGCCGCGCCTTCGAAGTCGGCGAGCGGAGGGGCGAGCGCCACGCCATCGAACCAGGCGGGTGGGGCGCCGGTCTCGCGGCACAGCCGGAGGAACTCGTCGATCTGGTCCTTGCCGGACAGCTTGCGGCGGCCCGCCACGCCGATGTCATAGATGAAGTAGGCCCGCGCTCGCCCATCGCCAAGCGGACACAGGAGCATGTTGCCGTGCGGCGCGACGCACATGTGGAGACCGTCGATCGGCGCAGACGTGTGCTGCAGCAGCGCGCCGGCGATCCGCAGCCGCTCGGGATCGCGGTTGGCTTGAAACCCTGCCCAGGTGCGGACCTTCGACGTCCGACCGTCGGCGCCGATCACGATGCGCGCCGAGACCGCATGCGCACCGGTATCGTCGGTGAACGCGACGGCGGCCGTCTCGCCGCCGGCGACCGACAGCACGCTCGCGCCGCGCCGCACCGTGGCTCCCGCCTTCGCGGCACCGGTCAGGAGGAGCTCCTGCATCTCGGGGTGGTGGAACGTGGTGACGCCGATGCCGCCGTACGGGGTGGTCGCGTGCAGATCGCGATGCGAGGTCTGATGTCCCGCGACGTAGGCATTGTTGTAGCGGGCATCGTGGCCGCAGCCGGACGCCATCAGCTCGTCGTAGATCCCGAGCCGGCGTGCGACCGCGCCACCCCAGGGATGCATCTGCTCGCCGCGCACGCGATCGCGAAATGTCGTCTCGCGCTCCAGCACGAGCACGCGCCGCCCGCTCCGGGCGAGCTTCTGGCCGGCCACCGCGCCGGCGAGCCCACCACCGACGATGATGACGTCGTAGGTGGGTGCCAGCTCTCCGCTACTCCGCACGTCGGTCGTCATCCGTCGAGTCTCCTTGCATCGAACCGGTCCACGCCGAGCCGGGGCTCGGGCCACGTCAACGCGATCGCGTAACCGGAGGTGATGCCCGCCCAGCAGCGGGCCTGTCGCGCACCGAGCTCGTCGGCGATGCGGCCTTGCACGGACCACCACGGCTGACCGTCCTTGCACGAGACCAGTCGCAGGTCGTCGAACGCCGCGATGCCGAGGCCGAGCATCTTCACGAACGACTCCTTCATTGTCCACAGCCGGACCATCGCCGTCGCGTCGGTGCCGAGCACATCCAGCTCGCTCGCCGCGAACGCGTAGTCGACCAGCTCGGCCGCCAGCGGTCGGACGAGCTCGACGTCGACGCCGATCACGTGGGGAGCTGCGACGCCCAGCGCGACGTCGAACGAGTGGCTGATGCCGACGTGTACGCCGGCGCAGGTCACGTGCGGGCGGCCGGCGTTCTGCTCCTGGAGGATCTCGATGTCGTGCGGCACGAGCGTCATGCCCCGTCGCGCGACCAGCTCCACGACGCTCCGTTTTGCGGCGACCCGGCCGGCCAGCCACTCGAGCTGGCGCTTCGAGAACGGCGCCAGCGCCTGGTAGCGCTCCGCCTCCCGCGCGGTCAGGTTGCGTCGCGCGAGCTCGGCGCGGTCGCCGGTCGACATCCGGCGCAGCGCGCGCACCGAGGCGGACACGACGATGACGTCGTCGACGGCACCCGAGACTCCGAGCGTGGCGTCGAGGTCCAGGACGAGCGGCGTCACGGAGGTCACAGCCCGAGCGACCGCGCGATCGTGTTGCGCTGGATCTCGGAGGTGCCCGAGAAGATCCGGGATGGGATCGCGTCGCGGAGGAACCGCTCGATCTCGCCGCTCAGGGTGCCGATCGCGCCGTGCACCTGGATCGCGTCGAGTCCGGACGCGACGGCGGCCTCGCTGACCGCGAGCTTGGCGAGCGCTGCCGCCATGTCGTCCTGCACGCCCCGCCCGATATCCCAGGCCGCGCGGTACACGAGGAGGCGCGCGGTCTCGAGGCGCATCTTCATGTCCACGATCCGGTGGCTCACGCCCTGGAAGCGGCCGATCGGTTGACCGAACTGGCTGCGCTCCTTGGCGGACTGGATCGTGCGCTCGAGCACGCGCTCCATGGCGCCCACGTACGCGGCGAGCAGGCACGTCCGCTCCCACGTCATCGAGTGCAGGAAGATCGAGCCGCCGCTGCCTTCCGAGCCGATGCGCTGGCTCGCCGGGACGATGCATTCGTCGAGGTAGACGTCCGACATCGGTGCGCTCCGCAGGCCGATCTTGTCGTACGGCTTGCCGAGCCGCAGGCCCGGCGTGTTCTTCTCGACGACAAACGTGCTGAGGCCGAAGTATCCCTTCTGGCGATCGGTGACCGCCTGGACCAGCAGCACGTCGGCGACCGGCGCGTTCGAGGTGAAGCACTTGATCCCGGTCAGCGCGTAGCTGTCGCCGCGCCGCTCGGCGGTGGTCGTCATGTGAAAGACGTCCGAGCCGGCATTCGGCTCGGTGGTCGCGTGGGCCGCGATGGCGTCGCCCGAGATGAGCCTCGGGAGCCAGCGCTCTCGCTGCGCCTCGTCGCCGAACGTCACGAGGGGGACGATGCACGCATAGACGTGGGCGGCCATCGCGAACACGAGCCCGAGGTCCGCGCACGAGTAGCCGAGTGCTTCGGTCACGAGCGCGGCGGTGAGTGCGTCCTTGTCCAGGCCGCCGTATCGCGCCGGTGCGGCGATGCCGAGCACACCGTGCTTCGCGCACTGCAACCACGCCTCACGCGCGAACAGCTCGGGGCCGGCATCGGGGACCGGAGGTAGCTTGGAGCGACAGAACTCGATCACCGTCCTGCGTAGCTCGTGTTGTTCGTCGGACCATTCAAAGTTCATCGATCGAGGTCTCCGTCTTCGAGGAGCACGTGATAGTTCATGCCGCCGGTTCCGAATGCGCTGACCGCAGCGCGGCGCGGGTGTGCCGCCGGCCAGGGCGCGACGTCGGTCGCGATGTACGCCGGAATGTCATCGAGCCGCAGCTTCGGGTTGAGCGTGGAGACGTGCGTGCTCGGTGGCAGCGTGCGCGCGCGCATCCCGAGCAGCGTCCGCAGCATCCCCACGTACCCCGCCGCCGAGAACGTGTGGCCGACCATCGACTTGGCGGAGGCGATCGCGAGCGGCGAGCTGCGCGCGGCCTTGCCATAGACGCGGGCGAGCGCGTCGATCTCGGTTCGATCGCCGAGTGCGGTCCCGGTGCCGTGTGCCTCGACGTACTGGATCGTCTCGGGGCCGAAATCGACGGCTTCGAACGCCCGCGAGAGCGCCAGTGCCTGGCCATCGACATCGGGTGCGATCAAGGACTTCGCGTCCGACGAGACCCCGATCGACCGGATCACGCCGAAGATCGGATCGCCGTCGCGGACCGCGTCATCGTGGCGCTTGAGCACGAACGCGACCGCCGCCTCGCCGATCGAGAACCCGTCCGCGGCGGCGTCGAACGGCGCGATACGCCGGGCCGAGAGCAGGCCGAGCGAGGAGCACAACACGAGGTCGCGAGTGCTGACGGGCAGCTCGACGCCGCCGGTGACGACGAAGTCCACCTGGTGCTGCGCGAGCCCGCGCACCGCGGCATCGAGTGCACCGAACGACGACGCGCACGCCGCCTCGAGCGCCACGGGGGGCGCGTGCAGCCGGAGCTCGTTCGACACCACGGCGGCGACGCCACTCGCGAGGTAGCCATCGAGGGTGAGGCCGCAGATCGGTGGCGCGCCATCGCGCAGCCGCTCGCGAATCGCCTGGAGCACGCGCGTGCGCTGCTTCGCATCGAGCTGGGGCAGCCCGGTCCACTGCTCGAACGTGCGTTCGAGCTCGCGGTAGTAGAGCGACGTGTTGGCGCGCCGCTCGGCGCCGAGCGACAGGTTCGTCGCAAACCACACGGCGCCCGTGCCGGACAGCGGACGCGTCTGGCCCTTGCCGAAGCGCTGGAGAGCTTCGTCGGCGACCGTCAGGGCGAGCCGTTGGACCGCGTCCATGTACGAGAGGCGCCGGGG
>DAIRFU010000066.1:0-16181 GCA_036794935.1 Kofleriaceae bacterium
CCAGCTGCGGCGACGGCGTCGTCCAGGCCGGCACCGAGGTGTGCGACGACGGCAATCTCGTCGACGGCGACGGCTGCGAGAGCACGTGTGTCGAGCCCCCCGAAGACGGTGGCGGCTGCTGCCAGACGTCGCCGAACGGCGGCCTGGGCGCATTCGCGCTCGCGGTCGGTGTGATGCTGCTCCTGGGCGGCCGCCGCCGCCGGCCCGTCCGTCCGAGCTAGCGCCTGCTGAACGCCGCGGGCCTGCGCTCCACGAAGGCGCGCAGGCCCTCCTCCACGTCCGCGCTCTTCGTGATCGGCACCAGGTCCGGCATCAGGCGCGCCGGCCGCGACCTCGGCCGCACTCAAACGTAGACTGTTTGGATGATCACGTCCGAGCGGGCCGCGCTTTCGGCGACCGACATCGGAACATGCGGATGCCGGTGTTAGGGTCGCCGACGAAGGAGGTGGTTGTTGGACGTAGCCGAGGACCTCGAGAACCTCGAACGCGTATTTCCGCCGCGCCCGATCGATCCGGCTGACGCGTTCGCCGAGTGGGGCGGCACCTACGTGGACGCTGACGCGTTCCGCGATGGTGTACGTGGAATGCGATGGACCGACCTTGATGGGGCGTTTCTCGAACGTCATCACGACGCGCTCGTGTTCTTCGGACCGGCGTCGATTTCAAAATATCTTCCGGCATACCTCCGCGCACTGGTCCGCCGCGATCCAGCCCTTGATGCGTTGCCCACCTTCTTGCTGAGCGTCCTTACACCCGATGGCGATGAAGGACGATTCGAGGCTCGGTTCGAACGCCTGACCGCTGCTCGACGACGCGCTATCGCGCGCGTCCTCGCGGCGCACGAAATTGAGCTAGCTGGCTCATCACGGCAGGCTGAGGTCAGGGCGGCCCTTGATGGCTACTGGCGAGCTCAGCTCGGAGGCGCTGGATGAAGTTCGTCATTGCGCTCGGGATTGTCTTCATGTCGGCTCTTGCGCTCCACGGGCATCGGCGACGATCGCCTGGATGGCAAGCTCGAAACACGAAGGGCCGGGGGCATCGGCGACGACCTCGAGGCCAACCGGGACGGCTGCGAGGCTATTCCTATTCCTCGGCTACCTCTGCGAGACTTGTCGGATGAGAGCCATTGGACTCTTGGTCATCGCGCTCGCAGTGGGGGCGTGCAAGAAGAGTGAGAAGGATCAAGGTACGGCGGGTAGTGCGGCCGGCACCACCGTCGGTAGTGCCGACGACGCCGCCGGTAGCGCGGTTGTTACCATCGATGCTGCCGTCGCTGCCGAGGCACCAGACGGAGGAGCCGCAGCAGCCCACGTTGGCTCTGGCGCCGGTTCCGCGGCTGCCGCGGATGGCGATACCGCGTCCGTCGACGGCAAGCACGTCACGATGAGCTTCGGCCGCCAGCAGCTGAAGGTCTCGATGACGCTTCCCGACGGCTGGATCCAAGGCAAGCCGCAGGACAATGGCTTCATCTTCACGCCCGTGGACGCGAAGTACGAACGTCCGAGCATTCGCGTCGTGACGATCGGCGGCGTCGACCCCGCACCGAAGGACATCGCCGAGGGCTTTGCCGAAGCGAAAAAGAAGGTCGTCGGTGGCGGCAAGCTCAAGGTACTCAGGAGCGGCGATCGCCCGGATGGCAAGTTCCTCAGCATCCGAGTGGATGCGAAGAAGGAGCGCGACATCGTTTACGTCGAAACCATCTGCTGGATCGGCAAGGCGGATTCGAAATGGACGGTTCGCATGAACGGGTTCGGCGAGATCAAGGATGAAGGTCTCGTGAAGCCATTCGAAGACGTCTGCCGCAGCATGCAGTTCGTTGCGCCCTGACGGCCAGCTCACGATCTCGGCAACTATCAGCGGTTGAACCGCAGCAACGTCCCCGTCCAGCCCTGACGCGCAGGAGTGGTGAGCATCGCGAGTGGCCGCGATGACGATCGCGAGGCGTGGAGACGGGTGCTCGTGGGGCACCGCCCCCCAGAAAGGAGTTTCAATGATCGATCACGTGAGCGTTGTCGTCAGCGACTACGCGAGAAGCAAGGCCTTCTATCTGCAAGCACTCGCGCCGACCGGCCATTCGCGGCTCACCGAGATACCTGCGCCCACGGGCCACGGGCAGAGTGCTGGCTTCTGTCATGCAGATGGATCTGATCTTTGGATCGCCCAAGGCGATGCGATCCATCCGCCCATCCACATTGCATTTCGCGTGTCATCTCGCGCCGCAGTGGACGCCTTTTACAAGGCGGCCCTTGCAGCAGGCGGCAGGGACAACGGCGCACCAGGTTTGCGCCCCCAGTACCACCCCAACTACTACGGCGCCTTCGTGCTCGATCCGGACGGTCACAACATCGAAGCCGTGTGTCACGACGCGGAGTGACCGTCGACCTCATCAGCCGTACGCTTCGACCTCGCCGCATGAACCTGCAGGGATGGGGCTTGACGATTCGTCTCACGAAACATACAATGTTGCGTGATGGCTCGAGAGCCCGTGGAGCAAGCAACGACGTTGCAGGAGCTGGAGAACCAGAGCTCTCGGACGATCCAAGATGCCCAACCGCTCGGTGGCATCGCAACCGCGGTGAGGGTCGCGCACCAACCAGGAAGCCAGGCGGGAGCCTTCGCACGGGTCTTTAAGCAAGCCTTCGTCGATGGGTGGGCTCGATCGATGTGGCTCAGCGTCGGGGTGATCGGGGCTCTGTTCACGTACGACCTCGTGCGTTGTCCGCCTGTATCCGACCGAGACCTTCGAGCTCATCGTCGAGGGAGCTCATGACACTCACGCGAGGTGTTCTCTTCATGGTGTGTATCGTCTGTTGGCTCGTTGTCGCCTTTGTCGTCGTGGGGGCGGCGGCATGTGGATCGGCTCGCGCTCGCGAGGCTGCGCCCAGACCTCCGCAGCAACGCGAGTGTTCGAACGAGCAGAAAGGTACCGAGCACATGAAAGCGGACGCCTCGGGCAAGGGACACGTACATGGCTCCCACGCGCACGCTGATCACGCGCACGGAACGTTTTCAGGTGCCGAGCGCTGGTCGGAGCGATTCGACGACCCTGCGCGCGACGCGTGGCAACGCCCCGATGAGGTGCTGCGCGCACTCGCGCTCGCACCTTCGATGACGGTCGCGGATATCGGCGCGGGAACGGGGTACTTCGCGGTTCGCCTCGCGCGCGCGGTCCCGCAGGGCAACGTGATCGCGACCGACATCGAGCCGGACATGGTGCGCTATCTCGAGGAGCGCGCTCGCCGGGAGCGCCTTCCGAACCTCCGCGCCGTGCACGCGTCCCACGACAGGTCGGGGCTCGCTCCCAACAGCGTCGACGCGATCTTGATCGTCCACGTGTGGCACCATCTCGGCGATCGAGCGTGCTACGCGCGCGACCTTGCCTCCGCACTCCGCCCCGGCGGGCGGCTGTTCGCCGTCGACTTCAGCCCCGCCGCGCATCGCGGGCCGCCCATGCACATGCGCCTCGCCCCGGAGACGCTCATCGCGGAGCTTGCCGGCGCAGGGCTCACGGCGGCGGTGTCTCCGATCGCTCTCCCCGATCAGTATATCGTCGAGGCCCGCAAACCTATCCCGTGACGGCTTGACGTCGAGGTCACCGTCGACAGAATACGCCGGTGAGACGCGATAGCCGACTCTCGGGTGTTCTCCACGTCCTGCTGCACATGGCGCAGAGCGAGGGCCCCGTTACCTCCGAGGTCATGGCGAAAGCGATGAACACGAATCCCGTGGTGATTCGCCGGATCATGGCCGGGCTGCGAGATGCGGGATACGTGCAATCGGAGAAGGGGCATGGCGGCGGGTGGACTCTCGCGTGCGACCTCTCGAAGGTGACCCTCCGCGATATCTACGATGCCTTGGGACACCCCTCCCTCCTCGCGATCGGCAACCGCACGGAGAGCCCCGGCTGTCTGGTCGAAGAGGTCGTGAACGTGGCGCTGAGCAAGTCCTTCGACGATGCCGAGGCGTTGCTGCTCGCGCGCTTTGGGGAAGTGACGCTCGCGATGCTGGCGACGAACGTTCGTCGTCGCGCTGCGTCTCGCAAGGGCTCTCGGCGCCGGTCCGACAAGGCACACGGCTAAGACATCGACGGCTGGCTGCAGGCACCTGGTTGACGCGCGTCGCGTCATGTAACATGGTATGTGGCGTAAGATCGAAACTGCCACCGGACGCACCATGAGCAAACACACGCCGAAGGCCGCTGGAGACGGCACAGCGCGCAGTCGCGACGAGGTTCTCAGCCGACGCGAGCTGCTGCACGCGAGCGCGACTCTTCCCGCCTCGTTGGTTGTTTCGAGTTGCCAAGGAGTTCCACCCAAGCACCCAGGAGTTCGACATGAGCTATGACGTCGTGATCATCGGAGGCGGGCCCGCCGGGCTATCGGCCGCTCTCGCGCTCGGACGCGCCCGAAAGCGCGTGCTGCTTTGCGACGCGGGGCCACGGCGAAATGCTGCGGCCAAGCAGATTCACAAGTTCGTTACTCGCGACGGAACGCCGCCCGACGAGTTTCGCTCAGCGTCTGCGGCGATCGCACACCCGGACTCTGCCACGGTATGGACGCGCTCTTCAAACTCGACCGATCGAGCTACAGCAGGCTCCGGCGGGACCTCGATCCCGCGCCTGTTCCGACAGCAGGGAACGGCGGGACATGATCATCAACTCCGGCATGGAGGTCGGCATGCATCGAGGCCGTGTGTCACGAGGCGGAGTGACCGTCGACGTCATCAGCCGTACGCTTCGACCGGTCTAGCGATTGAACAACCACGCGATCCACGCGATGCCCGACAGCTGACCGAGCGTCGGTTTCGCGATGGCGGGCGCATGGAGCATCTTCGACACCGGATAGAGCATGAACGTGTTGCGCATGCGCTGCTCGCGGCCTTCATCGATGTCGCCAGAGCACCGCAGCTGACCACCTGCCTCGGTCTTCCACGCGCGGATCGTGCCGTGCTTGACCCGGGGTTTCTTCACGGCCTCGGCGAATTCCTGCAGCATCGATATCGGTACGCGTCCGCGCACGACGAGACACTTGCCATTGCGGACGGAGACATAGAACAGCTCGCCGACGCGGGTGAACCACCAGATGGCGACGACGGCGAGTACTGCGAGGACAGGCAGGAGCATGGGAAGTACCTGATCAGTTCGGTGCGAATTCGATGAGACGGAACCAAAGCGTGCGCGCCACGCCGCACTGGCGACACCTGACATCCACGGCGCGCAAGCCGGAAGCGGGTGCGCGATGATCGTCCACGCGATAGCTCGCCTCGCACTGCGGGCAGGTCATCGCGGAGGCCCGGACGTCGACGACCGACGCAGAGGCCACAGGGATCGGGCTCTGGGCCGAGCCACGGCTCAGCTCGGCGAGGCGCTCGCGGTCTCGGACGAGCTGACGCATCACGCGCCAGCGCCGGCGGCCCCCCATGAAGCGATCGAAGAACGGCACACAGTCAGGAGCCGCGAACGAGGCGGCGGTCGCAAAGAAAAATCGCGCCCCACGACCACCCGCCTCATCGGTGCCCAAACCCTCGAAATCAGCCGCGAGGCTGAAGGCCCCTGCCCCTCGTATGCGTTCCCGGGAGCGGTTCAACGCTACTCCTTGAGTGGAGTCTGTGCCGGCGAGCCCTGCACGGAGACGCCGAGGATCGACACGAACTTCTTCTTCTTGTCGTTGTACACCTCCTCGGGGAACGATCCGTAGAACGCGACGCCAAGGCCGGGCGCGAAGCCTTCGGTCAACTTCGTCCCAAACGTCGTGTCTCCCGGCGCGTCCTGCACGACCCTTCCGCGCTTCGTACAGATGCGCACGTACACCGGGTTGCCCGCCGTATCCCAGGTCCGGATCTTGCCCGTCTCCTTCCATTTGAGACAGTCCTCGACGACGGTGCCGGTGAATACGACCAGCGTGTCGTCCCCGTCTTTCTTCATCTTCTTGACCACACCTGTCTCGATCGCCATGGGGCCACCCGGCCACGGAAACGAAGCGATCAAGCCATCGTTGCCGCCGCGGAGGTGATACATCGTCCCGTTCTGGCCGGTAGCCCACGTGTATGAGCGGTCCGCGAACTTCGGCTTGAACGTCGGGTCCAGGAGCTTCGCGATGAGCATGGTCCGCCAGCCGAAGACGCCGCCCGACGCCCGGAGCGCGGCACCGGCCAGGATTCCGCCCGTCACGTGCGCCGCGTACGCGCACATTCCAAAGTTCGCCACGGCGTAGTAGTTCGCCGGATCCCTGGCGATGATCTCTGCGACCCGTCCCGGAACCGCGTCGTCGCCTTCATTGTCCCAGCGAAACTTCGTTGCCTTCACCGCCTTGGCGAACGCCGGCTTGGTCGCTTCCCAGCAGCCCTCGAAGTTCTCGTCGTTCGATTTCGACGTGCGAACGCCATCCTTGAGCTTCTGATACAGAACGATCGCGGCGTGGTTCTTCTCTTCGAAGGCTTTCCAGTCGGCCTTCGCCGCGTCCGCCTGCTTCAAGATCAAGGCGACGCCAGGATCATCCTTTGCCTCGGCTTCGATCGCGGCGCCGAGCTTCTTCCATTCCTTGACGTTCGCCCTGTTCTCTTCAAGGGTCAGCGTACTTTCGTCGAGCGCCTTCAGATCATCACGGCAGAGCGCCCACAAGACAATTTGCTCGGTGCGGGTGGTCCCGCGGAATGTTGCATAGCATTGATCGATGAACCCCCACCATGCACCGGCATCGCCGAGATCGTGCTTGAGCTTGGTGTCGTCGTACTGATCGATGATGACGACTGCCTTGGCCAGATCTCTGTACGTCACCTCGTACTGAGCGTGTCCATCCCGCTCCCAGATCGGGACCTGTTTCTGGGCGTGCGCGCGACCCGTGGCGAGCACCAAGAGCATCGTTGCCGTACCTAGAACTAGCCTCTTCAACTCCATCTTTTTTTCCTCCGCCGTTATCGAGTTTCGAGATCCTTCAGAAAAAACGGCGTGCGCTGTCGCTGCCGTCCTCGCCGTATCGGCAGCGCCTTGCGCCGGTTGCGCAGAAATCGGCATCGCCACGGGCGGATCTCGATTTCCGATGGAAACCCGCACCTTGCGTACGTGATCGGCGGGCTGAAGCGGCCCGATTTCGCGGCCGAGATACACGAGGCGCGAGGTCTGGTCGGAGGCTGGTAACCGTTACCTAAGAGACGAAATGGGGTCAGACCCCATTCTTCGACGACGCCACGAAGACCTGGATCTGATCACTGGTGATGGCGATCAAGCGCGATACCGAAGCCGGCCATGAAAACGAGCGTGCGGTTGATCGTCTTGTCGCCGTCATCGTCCCTCGTGTCGACCAGCCCACGGGTGTAGCGCGCTTGGATCTCCACCGTTCCAAACGGGAATTTCCAGCCAACGCCCGCTCCGACGACGACACCCAGATCGAACAGCTTGGGCTCTCGTCTGTTCAGCGGGGCCGGCAGGTCTTCGCACGAACCGGAGTAGTTGACCGCCATATGCGTAGCGTTGTCGAAGATCGGGCCCGTCACGGTGCAGCCGACTCGAATGGCCGGCGAGACCCCGCCGAGTACAAACGCGCGCGCCGGAGACTTCGCACGGATCGGATCGAGCTCGACGAGCAGCGGCAGCTCGAGGTAATGCTCCGTCGTGTGGGTTCCGTTGGGGCCTCCGTTTTCGCCCTTCTGCGCGTACAGGAGATCCGCTTCCAGCAGGGCGACCGCATGAACTGGAAGCCGAAGGTAGGCGCCAACCGCGAAACCAGCTTCGGGTTCGTGCGGCTCCGATGTGCCAGGCGAACACGGATCGCCGACAAGAAGGTCGATGCATCGGTACGTGAGGGGCTTCGAGGATGTGAAGCCACCGTACGCCCCGAGCTCGAGCGCCCCTTGGGCATGCGCGACCGAAGACCCGATCAGGATCGCGACGAGCACGCACCAAGCACGACGGTCTCGTCCCACCTGCTAGACAATCGTAACCCCGCCGGCCGATCGCAAGAACGTCCGCGGTCTGCCCTGGCGCCCGAGGCGTCGTTTCGCGCACTTACGCCGCTCGATCTTTTTCGCGCGGGTTAGTCGATCACCGCCCGCGTGGTTCGTCGCCCCGGGGAAAGGACACGAAATCATGCGCTCCATCATCCAGCTAGCTCACGTCTCCCTCGATGGCTATCTCGCCGGCCCCGGCGGCGAGATGGACTTCGTCACCTTCGACCCCGAGATCGCCGACCACATCTACCCGCTCATGCGCTCCGTCGACACCGCAATCTACGGCCGCACCACGTACCAGATGATGGAAGGCTACTGGCCGTCCGTGCTCGACGACGCGAACGCGACCGCCGGCGAGAAGGGGCACGCGCGGTGGTACGCGGACGTGAAGAAGATCGTCGCGTCGCGGACGCTGCCGGCGAGGACGGGACAGGTGACGATCGCGGGCGACGACATCGTCTCGGTGATCGCCGCCGCGAAACAGCAGCCGGGCGGCGACATGATGATCTTCGCGAGCCCGACGCTGTCGCATGCACTCTCGGCCGCGGGTCTGATCGACGAGTGGCGACTGACCTGGCAGCCGGTGATCGTCGGCGGTGGGCTGCCGCTGTTCGGGGGCAAGGAAGCGCGTAGCCAGCTCGAGCTGCGCTCGTCGAACACATTTCGATCCGGCGTCGTCGCAACCCATTACGTGGTGAAACGCTGACATGCTGCGCACTATGAGGATCATGATCACGCTCCAGGGCGACGCGCCGATCGACGAGATCGACGCGTACCTCGCGGCACAGGGCGCGACGGTGCTCGCCTCCGAGCGACTCGATGCCACCGAGGTCGCCACGATCTCCGCGAGCGGCGACGAGACACCAAGCGTCGAGCGCACGGGCTCGTTGTTGCGCGCGCTGTGGATCCTCGACGTCGCGTCGCACGCCGCGGCCGTCGAGCTCGTGCGCGGCGCACCCGGCGGCGAGGCGACGCTCGAGATCCGCGAGGCGTTCACGCCGCAGGACTTCGGCGCCCCCGCCGATGCGCCGCCCCCACCTCCTCCGCCGCCGGTGAAGCCGGGGAACACCCGCTACATCGCGTTCATCCGGCAGGATGCGGTTGCCGAGTCGTCGTCGCACCCGAAGCAGGCGTCGATGGCGATGATGGACGAGTACATGGGGCCGCTCACCGCCCAAGGCACGATCCTCGATGGTCAGGGCCTGAAGCCGAGCGCGAAGGGCACGCGCGTCCGCCGCATGGCGAAGCAGCGGTTCGTCCTCGACGGTCCGTTCACGGAGTCGAAGGAGCTGGTCGGCGGGTACATGATCGTGCAGGCGCCCTCGCTCGACGAGGCGGTCGACCTCATCCGACCGTGGCTGCGGATCCATCGGATCGGGCAAGGTGTGCCGTTCTCGGCGATCGAGGTGCAGCGCCTGAGCTAACGGCGCCGCCGACGGAGGAATACTGTCTCACCCAGCAGCTCTACGCGCTGGAGCTCGACCCGCCACCCGATGGCGTGGCGGTCAAGCGCGAGGTAAGCCTCGAGGTCCCGTGATCAGGTTGCACACGATTTTCTGCGTCCTTTCGGACCGATGTCCGTCTTCCCGCACAGGAGAGCCAAATGAGTGAAGTGAACGCTGACAAGACGCGTGACATCGTCCGCGAGCATTACGCAAACGTCTCGACGAAGAACGTCGGTTGCGCACCGAGCTGTTGCGGAGGCCCGATGGCGGCGGGCCAGTCGCTCGCGCTCGGCTACACCGAAGGCGACCTCGCGGCGGTTCCCGAGGGCGCCGATCTCGGGCTCGGCTGCGGCAACCCGAACGCGATTGCGGCGCTCAAGGCCGGGGAGACCGTCCTGGATCTGGGCTCGGGCGGCGGGTTCGACGCGTTTCTCGCGGCGCGCGCGGTGGGCCCGACGGGTCGCGTCATCGGTGTCGATATGACGCCGGAGATGATCAGCCGCGCTCGCGACAACGCCCGCAAGGTCGAGGCGAAGAACGTCGAATTCCGACTCGGCGAGATCGAGCATCTACCCGTGGCCGATTCCACGGTCGACGCGATCATGTCGAACTGCGTGATCAACCTGTCACCCGAGAAGGAAGCCGTGTTCAGCGAGGCGCTGCGCGTGCTCAAGCCCGGTGGGCGGCTCGCGATCAGCGATGTCGTCGCGATCGCTCCGATTCCTCCGGAGCTGCAGACGCAGGCGGCGGCGCTCGCTGGCTGCATCTCGGGGGCGACGCCACTCGAGGAGCTGAAGCAGATGCTCACGCGTATCGGGTTCGTCGGCATCGAGGTCACGATCGCGCCGCGCAGCGCGGAGATCGTCGACTCGTGGCTCGAAGGTGCGAGCCAGTTCATCGCCTCGGCGACGATCGAAGCGCGCCGGCATGATCCTGATGCGAAGGCGAGCTCCGACAAGGACTCGGCTGCCTGCTGCGCGCCGACGTGCTGCCCATGAGCACAGCCGCGGTGCCGTGGGCCGATGTCGCCGCACGGCTCCGGCCGTTCGTCGCGCATCGCGTACCGCCAAGCGACATCGATGACGTCGTGCAAGACGTCCTCGTGCGCATGCACCGCGGCCTTCCGGATCTCCGCGATGATGATCGGTTCTCGGCCTGGATGTTCCAGGTCGCGCGGAATGCGATCGCCGACAAGGGACGCGTCAACGCGCGGGCACCGATCGATGTCGATGATCCCGACGAGATGCCCGCGCCACCGACCGCGGATGACGATCGCGACGCAGCGACGGCATTGGCCGCGTGCGTGTCGCTCTTCGTCGCACAGCTGCCCTCGCCGTATCGCGAGGCGATCACGCTCGTCGAGCTGGAAGGCAGGACCGCGAAGGAGGCCGCCGAGATGGTCGGCATCTCCCTGTCCGGCATGAAATCTCGCGTGCAACGCGGTCGCGCGCAGTTGCGCGAGCTGTTCGAGCAGTGCTGCGAGATCGCCGTCGACGTGCGCGGCAAGCCGACGGACTTCAGCCCGCGCGTCCGGCCCTCGTGTAAGACCTGCCCGTGACGCCCGACCTGCGCCCCGTCGCGTAAGGTGGCCGGGTCGGGACATCCGCAAACCACCGCGGTAGGCTGCGCGCATGCTGAAGCTGTACGGCTTTGCGCGAGTGAACAAGGTAGCGCGCGGCAACACGCGCGATCTGCGTATCCTGTGGGCGCTCGAAGAGATCGGGTTGCCGTACGAGCTCGTCGGGATGGACCACCCGAACCACGATCTCGATTCAGCTGCGTACCGCGCGCTGAATCCGTTCGGTCAGATTCCAACGATCGACGACGACGGCGTCGTGGTCACCGAGTCCGGCGCCATCTTGCTCTACCTCGGGCGCAAGAGCGGCAGGTTGATGCCCCGCGATCTCGCCGGCGAGGCACAGGTGCTTCGCTGGTCCTTCTCTGCCTTGACCACCATCGAGCTGCCGCTGCTATCGATGTGGTTTGTAGACATGACCGGCGGGAAGGACAGCAAGCCGAGCGCGGCGTTGCACGGCTGGTCCGACATGCGTTTGAAGCAGCTCGACGGATGGCTCGCGAACCGGCAATTCGTCGCGACCGACGACTTCACCGTCGCCGATATCCTCATGACCCACGTGCTCGACGCTGGAACGCCTCGAGAGATGCTGACACCGTACCCGAACCTGCTTGCGTACCGCGCGCGTTGCACCGAACGCCCCGCATGGAGGAAGACCGTGGACGCGTACAACGAGCGAGTCAGAGCCGCCTGAGCTCTCGCGACTCTTGGAGATCTGATGCGGCGAGTGCGTCGGCGAGGCGCGGAAACACGGGCTTGAAGCCGAGGTCCTCGCGGATCTGGCGACCGTCCATCACGGCCTCGAATGTGCGCGCGCGTTCTGGCTCCGAGCCGTCGGGCGGCGGCTCCCCGGCCGAGGCGAACAGCGCTGCATTGTCGGGTGCTTCGTCGTCGCAGACATTGTAGATCCGATGGCGCGGCGACGGCGCGTGGAGAACGAGCGTGACGGCTTGCGCGATGTCGACATGGTGGCCGAGCGACAAGCGTTGTGACGGCGGGAAGGTACGCATCATCGGTAGTGCTTCGGCGATGTGGGGATCCCCATCGCCGTACACGAAGGGCAGCCGCAGCACGCGCACGTCGAGGCGGTCGGTCGATAACAGGAACCGCTCGGCAGCGAGCTTGCTCACGGGATAGGCGGCGATCGGTGCGCAATCATCGCTCTCGCGGGCCAGCCGGCCACCCGTCGGACCGTAGACCAGGCCCGTGCTGGTGAACACGAAGCGCTGGACCTCGCCAGCGGCGGCAGCGCGTGCGAGGTGCTGCGTGCCGAGATCGTTCACGGCATGCGCTTGCTCCGCCGTCGCACCGCGGAAGAAGGCCGCACAGTGGACGACAGCGTCGACGCCGTTGACGGCAGCCGTCAGCGAGCCGATGTCGAGCAGGTCGCCTTCGACGATCTCGATGCCATCGCCGAGCATGGCGCGTGCGCGCTCGCGATCGCGCACGAAGGCGCGTACCTGGTCGCCGCCCGTGGCGAGACGCTTGGCGAGGCGAGAACCGACCTTTCCTGTTGCACCCGTGACGAGGATCTTCATGGACACAGCGTAGGGAGCCGCGGCCTGCGCCGATTGGAGAAAACGGACATCAGGTCACGATGCTGCGGCTTGGAGAAACCGGACATTTCGCGGCATGGACGGGAGATACCTCCTGGACGCGGCGCGATTATGCGGGACACTGCTCGCGTGGAACCCGCGCTCTCGATCGCGCGCTTTGTCGAAGACGCTCGCATGGTCTCGCCCGTTCGAGACGAGCCGCTCGCGATCGAATGGCTGCCGAACGGCCGCACGAGCCTGGTGGTCCGCGTGCCCGAAGACGGTCGCGGCGATGCCTACGTGATCGGGCCGCGCACGCGCGCGAAGTTCAAACGGGCCAGTGGCTTCGTGCGCGCCACGGTGATCCAGGTCAAGCCCGGGTGGGCGCCGTCGCTGTTCGGCGTCCGCGCGAATGCGCTCACCGATCAGCTGGTCACGTTCGACGAGCTGTGGGGAGCCTCGAGTGGAGACATCACGACCAGCCTCGTGGCGGCGCGCAGCGTCCCGGCGATGCTCGATCGCCTGTCCCGCGCGATCGCGGCGCGCACGCTGTTCGAATCGGCCTCCGCGGCCCTGGCTCGACGTGCCGCCCGGATGTTCGAAGCGGCCGAGACGCGCGTCCAGGTGGTGGCGCAACAGCTCGGCGTCAGCGCGCGGCATCTACACCGGGCCTTCATCGAGAACGTCGGCATCGGGCCGAAGGAGTTCGCGCGAGGCGTCCGATTGCACCGCGCGATCCGCGAGTCGGCGCGATCGAGGGACTGGGGCATGATCGCGCGCGATGCGGGCTACTACGATCAAGCGCACCTGATCGGTGACTTCCGAGACCTGCTCGGGCTCACGCCGAGCGCATACCTCGCGCGACGGCTCTCGCACCAGGCGTGATCGGACGCTGCCCGGCCAGCGCGCCGCGCACGAGGTAGCATCCGCGCATGGCCACGCTCGTGTTCGGAATGATGCAGTCGCTCGACGGCTACGTCGACGACGTGGCGGGTACGCTCT
Organism: Kofleriaceae bacterium; assembly: GCA_036794935.1. Classification (GTDB taxonomy): domain Bacteria; phylum Myxococcota_A; class Polyangia; order Haliangiales; family Haliangiaceae; genus JABFXX01. The sequence continues at coordinate 13,503 of DAIRFU010000066.1, forward strand.
GCATACCGCCGCCCGGCCCGGCGCTGTTTCAGCACTTCGTCGACGTCGTCGCCGGCCACGCCGGGGCGATCTACGGCCGGCGCATCTACGAGCTCATGCGCTACTGGGACGCCGATCAGCCAGAGTGGGACGCGGCGCAGCGGGAGTTCGCCGTCGCCTGGCGACGCCACCCGAAGTGGGTCGCGTCGCGCACGCTCTCGTCGGTCGGGCCGAACGCGACGCTGATCCGCGGCGACCTCGAAGCGTTCGTGCGCGATCTGAAGGCGTCGGTCGACGGCGAGCTCGACGTCGCAGGGCCCGAGCTCGCGGCCGCCGTGGCGCCCCTGATCGACGAGTACCGGCTCTATTTCAGGCCGTACGTACTCGGCGATGGCAAGCCGTTCTTCGCCGGCGCGCGGCCCCCGCTCCGCCTCGTCGGTATGGACCGCATCGACGAGGAGACCGTTCGGCTGACCTACGTCCCCGCGTGAGGCGATCCCGTTCACGGTAGGCCGCCATTCGGGTGCTGGCCGATCAGACGATCGCGGTCGCATTGACAAGGCCCCCATCCGCCTCCCACAAACAGGCATGACAAGCGACTACGTACCTCCGGCCGTGTGGACCTGGAAGCCGGGAAATGGCGGTCGGTTCGCCTCGATCAACCGACCGGTTTCGGGGCCTACGCACGACAAGGAGCTGCCCGTCGGCAAGCATCCCCTGCAGCTCTATTCGCTCGCGACGCCGAACGGGCAGAAGGCCACGATCATGCTCGAGGAGCTACTCGCGGCAGGGCACCGTGGCGCCGAGTACGATGCGTGGCCGATCCAGATCACCGATGGTGACCAGTTCGGATCGGGGTTTGTCGCGATCAATCCGAACTCCAAGATCCCGGCGCTCGTCGATCGCAGCGAGCCGGAGCCGCTACGCGTGTTCGAGTCCGGCTCGATCCTCCTGTACCTCGCGGAGAAGTTCGGCGCCTTTCTGCCGCGTGATCGGCGGGCACGCACCGAGACGATGTCCTGGCTGTTCTGGCAGGTGGGGGCTGCGCCCTTTCTCGCCGGAGGCTTCGGCCACTTCTATGCGTATGCCCCCGCGAAGATCGAGTACGCGATCGATCGGTTTGCGATGGAGACCAAGCGGCAGCTCGACGTGCTCGACAAGCAGCTCGCGGCGCGCCCGTTTGTCGCTGGCGACGAGTACACGATCGCCGACATCGCGACGTGGCCCTGGTACGGCGAGCTCGTGCTCGGCCAGCTGTACAAAGCCGGCGCGTTCCTCAGCGTGCACGAGTACACGAACGTCGCGCGCTGGGCCCATGTGGTCGCGGAGCGGCCCGCGGTGAAGCGCGGCGTGATCGTCAACCGCACGTTTGACGACAAACAGGCGCAACTCGCAGAGCGCCACGACGCCGCGGACATCGACGCGAAGCTCGGCCGCTACGGCCGCTAGCGTCCCATCACGGGCCGGCGCCGACCACGACCTTGATCGTCTGCGCGACGCCCGCGCGCGAGATGCCGAGTGTCACCGTGCTCCCCGGCCGGTGATTCATCAACAGGACAGCCGCGCCGCCGGGAAGCACGCCGGCGAGCGACTGGCCGTCGATCGTCACGAGCTGATCACCGACGCGCAGTCCCGCGGCCGCAGCCGGTCCGGACGGAATGATCTCGTTGACGGTCACCGGCAGCAGCATCGGTGTGAGCCTGAAGCCCGACTCGCCCGGCGCGTTGCCGAACGTCGCGCGCACGCCGAATACGTTCGCCTTTGCCACCGACGTGCTGGTGACCTCGACATCGGTGCCTGCGGGGCTCAGCGGGGCCGGATCCGGCGAGAGGCAAAACAGACGCACGCGCCCGCGCGGCGCACTCACCTTGAAATGGCCGCCCGCGTCCGTGAACGCTTGATGCGCGACTGCCGCTGGCACGCCGCTCATCTGACCGTCCATCGAGAGCTTCGCGTCACAACGTAGCCCGGCGAGTGGCTTGCGCGTCGCGAGCTCGAACACGGTCCCCTCGATCGCGCCAACGCCTCGGCTGCGGAGCTCGACCCGGGTGGTCTCGCCGGGCTTGATCTCGATAGCCTGACCATCGGCATCGTCGCCTACCATCGCCTCCACGGTGTAACGGCCGGGTGGCAACGCCGTCCGCGAGAACCGCGTGCCTTGGACCGTGGCGCGCCCACCGCCGCCGTGACCGTCGCTGCGCATCACGAGCACCTCCGGGGTCGCTGTAAATCCAGTCAACGTGCCCTCGATCGCACCGGCGCGCGCGAGCTCGAGGGACACGGACGAGCTGCCCGCCGCGACTCCCGGCAGCTCGCTCTCGCTGCCATCGGCCGCGTGCGCGCGCAGGAGGTATGAGCCTCGCGCGAGATTGCCGATCTCGAAGTGGCCCGTGGTGTCGCTCAGCGTCGACGGAGGATCCATCGTCGCAATGCCCGGAGCGATGGCCACGATGTGCACGTCGGGCATCGGGCTCCCCGTGTCATCGACCACGCTGCCGCGGATCGCGAGACGTTCGTCCTTGATCGCGAGGGTGATGCCAGTGACCACCCTGCCGCGGGGCGCGCTGACCAGCTTGAAGTGATCGCCGACCGCCGGCGCGAAGCCCTGCCGCGCACCGGGCGACGGCGTGACCGTGGCGCGATACTCGCCGCCGGCCAGCATCGTGCAGGCGAACTCGCCCTTGCCACCGGAGATCGCCT
>DAIRFU010000556.1:0-4824 GCA_036794935.1 Kofleriaceae bacterium
GCAGCGTGGCAGCGGATCTCGACATGCTCTCTAAGCTACCGCGAAGACCGGGGCGTGTTGATTCCCAGCTGATCCGGACCCCTGAATCCGGTTCTTCTCAAAACCATTCCCCCCCTGGCGGGCTGACTTTCTCAAAACCATTCCCCCCTGCCGCCGCGTGACAGAGCGGCCATCGACCTTCCGTCGATGGCGTACCGCGAGGTCACGATGGTCGAGATCAAAGAAGTCCTTCGGCTCTGGCGAGCCGGTGCCAAGAAGAAGCGGATCGCCGCCCAGCTGACGCTGGACGTGAAGACCGTCCGACGTTACATCGCCGCCGCGGAGGGCAGCGGCCTCGTTCCTGGGCCAGAGACGCTCAGCGACGAGCAGGTTGCCGCCGTCGTCGCGGCGCTGTCGCCGGAGACCGGTCGTCCGCACGGCGACGGTTGGGAGCGGTGCGAGGCCGAGCGGGACACGATCAAGAAGTTGCTAGAGGACGACGTGCGGCTCTCGAAGGCCAGACGGCTCCTGCACCGCAAAGGTGTCGACGTCCCGTACTCGACGTTGCACCGGTTCGCCGTGGCCGAGCTCGGCTTCGGCCAGCGTGGACCGACGATTCCGGTGGCCGACGGCAAGCCCGGCGAGGAGATCCACATCGACACCGGTTGGATGCAGTTGCTCGAGCCCGACGAGCACGGGAAGCGCCGTCGCTTCCGCGCGTGGATCTTCACGCCGCACGTGTCGCGCTACAAGTTCGTCTACCCGTGCTTCGCGGAGAGCACCGAGTCCGCGATCGAGGCGTGCGAGGCCGCGTGGGAGTTCTACGGCGGCGTGTTCGGCGTCGTCGTGCCCGACTGCACGCGCGCGATCGTGCACACCGCGGATCCGCGCAAGCCGCGCATCATCGACGGCTTCCTCGAGTACGCGCAGTCACGAGGCTTCCATGTCGACCCGACGCGTCCGCGTCACCCGAAGGATAAGGCGCGCACCGAGCGCAGCGTTCGCGATGTCCGCGACGACTGCTTCGCCGGCGAGAAGCTGCTCGATCTCGTCGACGCTCGGCGCCGAGGTCACCACTGGTGCTCCGAGGAGTACGGCCTGCGCCGCCACACGACGACGCAGCGGATGCCGCGCGAGCACTTCGAGGCCGACGAGAAGCCGCACCTCAAGTCGGCGCCGACGGAGGCGTACGACATTCCGATCTGGTGCGAGCCAAAGGTCGGCGCGGACCAGCACGCGCAGGTCGCTCGCTCGCTGTACTCGCTGGAGTTCGAGTACCGCAACAAGCACGTACGAGCTCGCGCCGACCGCACCACCGTTCGGTTCTACGACCTCGTCTCGCGCGAGCTGATCGAGGCGCACGGGCGCGTCGCGCCCGGCAAGCGGTCGACCAAGCTCGAGCACTTCCCGCCCGAGAAGGCCATCTACGCGGCGCGTGACTCCGAAGCGCTCATCAATCGCGCTCGGAGCCATGGCCGCGTCATCGGCGAGTTCGCGCAGATGCTGTTCTCGGCGTCTCCGTTGCCGTGGACGCGCATGCGGCAGCTCTACATGCTGCTCGGCCTCGTCAAACGGTACGGCGCGCAGCGCGTGCAAGAGACCTGCACCGTCGCGGTCGCCGCCGACATGATCGACGTGTTTCGCCTCGAGCGAATGCTCAAGCTCGCGGCCCCCCCGGCGCCGCCGGCGGAGCCCGCTCGCGTGATTCCGATCGGCCGCTACCTGCGGCCTGCGACCGACTACGCCCTGCTGCCGTGTGTGGAGCAGGCCATCACCCAAGGAGATGATTCGTGACCGATCTGATCAGCCCCGACCTCAAGACCGCCATGCGCCGCCTACGTCTCGGAAAACTTCTCGACACGCTTCCGGACCGCGTTGCGCTCGCGCGCCAGCAGAAGATGGCGCACCAGGACTTCCTGTTCCTGTTGTTCTCCGACGAGTGCCAGCGCCGCGACAGCGCTGCCTCGACGACGCGTGCCGAGCGCGCAGCACTCGAGCCCGAGATGCAGCTCGAGCGCTGGGACCCGACCGCGAAGGTGAAGTACGACCAAGAGCTGCTCAACGAGCTCGTCTCGATGCGTTTCATCGAGGCGCACCGCCACGTGACGATCGTCGGCCCCGTCGGCGTCGGCAAGACGTTCATCGCCCACGCCCTCGGCCACATCGCGTGCCGGCACAAGTACTCGGTGCTCGCGGTCCGCGCCGACAAGCTCCTCAAGGCGCTCAAGCACGCCCGCCTGGATCACTCGCACGAGGCCGAGTTGCGCAAGCTGCTCGCCGTCGATCTGCTTGTCGTCGACGACTTCGGTCTCGACGCGATGGATGCCACCGAGAGCCGGGACGTCCACGAGATCCTCACCGAGCGCGACCGCGCCGGCTCGATGATCATCACCTCCAACCGCGGCCCCGACGAATGGCTGGCCACCTTCGCCGATCCGGTTCGCGCTCAGGCCGCGATCGATCGGTTCACGTCCAACGCCTACGACCTGGTGATCGAGGGTGAGTCGTATCGCAAACGCCTCAAGCCGAAGTCACCTGGCGAGAATTCTCCGGCCGCGAAGGCTGGACAGCGGAAGGGCTGATCGGGCAACTGATAACCGTCACGCGACGGCAGGAACCAGGGGGGAATGGTTTTGAGAACGTAGGGTCCGTAGCAGCTGAGAGCCCACATTTTCGGAGAATGCGCTGCGGAACGGCTGCGGAACGGTGTGACCACGCAAGTTAGGCCACTTGTAGTTGTTCAGTAGTTCGCTGTTCAGTGCCACGATGCGCGCGTGATCCTGCGTCACGTTCACGCGTTCTCGGGACTCGAGTTCGACTGGCTCGCGTGCGATTCGGACGGATTCGTCGCGCTGTTCTCGACCGCCGGATTCGGTCCGGTGCCCGAAGAGCTGCCTGCGATGGTCGATGCCGTCGATGCGGTGCTCGATCGGATGAGGGCTCTACCACTCACGGGCGACGAACACGGCACAGCTGATCCCGACGAGTGGATCGCGGCGGCCCAACGCGGATTCTTTGCGTTCGACTGGGCGCATGGACATGACCGTTACGAAGTCGAAGCGTTGCCTACGCGACCGGTACGGATTGACGAGATTCAGGATGAAGCGATCCGCGAGATGATCTCTCGCGTTCGAATCCCGGTCCGCTTCTCTCACTTGCACTGGGTCGACTGGGACGACGCCGGCAACCTGTCGTCTAGCGCTGAGCCCTGAGACCGGCTGTACCTTCCTATGGCTCTGGAAGGCACCGCACCGAGACCATCGTATCTGGACTGGGCAGCGCGGAGCGTATGACATCGACTCGGAGGTGCTGACCGGCAGTGCAGGACGGATCCTCGACGAGCTGGTAGCAGTCGGTCACGATCGTTTTATCGCAGAGCGGCAACTCGCTTTCGGCGCTGCGCGTTTGATCGAACACGCGACAATCAGCAGGGAGTGCGATGTCGCGCGCGAGGCAGGCATCGCCAACGAGATTTCGAAGCTGTCGCCCGAAGCTCGTCATTGCCGGTCGCATGTCCGAAGCACAGACAGACTCGAAGCTGCCACGATGAAGCTGCGCCGGCATCTCCGCGAGTCGAACGGACGGGGCAATCGCGTCATGTGGAGCACAGATATTCGCGAGCGCTGGAGTTCCTGCCCCGCCCCCGGGAGGGGTAATGAGCTCCACATCGACGATTGGGTCGCCAGCGAGGGTTCCGAACATGACGTCACGAGGATCGGCCTTAAGGCTTTGGAGGAACGTGACGTAGTCGGATGGATGCATCAGGATTTCTGCCGTTTCATTCGCGTGGCAATTCGACTTCGGACCAAGCTCGTTCATCTCATCGGGCGTCGCGCCTCCCACGTCGCATGTGATGCCGAAGTGCGAGCAGCGAAAAGACTGCAGCGGGCCGTACAACGACGTGTCGGTCGACACGAACGATGAGTGCGCGAAAGAGCAATCGTCTTCGTCGGTAAAGACGATGACCGCTAGCCGCGCTTCGAGTCTCAAGAACCCAGCGTTCTCGACATTGTTCTCGAGGCCACGCTTCATCGCCTGAAGGTGTTGCTCGAAGCCGCACGTGTACGAACCGAGACTCGCAATGCTCTTGAACGCGTCGCCGATCGAGCCCGAATAGTTCGTTGTGCGTGTGTCGCCTGTTGCTAAGTCGACAATGTATCGACCAGTCACGATCGATCCGGGATTCTGTAGGATGCCGGCCTTGCCGCTACCCGAACACGAACCCGGTCCCGATCCAATGCTCGGGCCTGGCTCGCTATCCAGTGCGCCGAGAGTCCCAAGATCCGGACTGACGACACCTACGTGGAGATTTGGCCGTCCGCTGGACAACGCGTCGAGCTGATCCGTCAGCGATGGAAACGCGCTGACGACCGCAATTTGGGTGTCGAGCAACGCCGTCGAGTCATCGATCACGAACAGCAAGTCGAGATCACTATTGGCTGACGTCGGCACCAGAGCGACCTCGACGCGCGCGTCGGGTGTGAGCTCCTGCTCGTGGCAGGCAACAAGAAGCAGCAGAACAACTGCGCGCACTACGGTTAGTTTAGTGCGCCGTCAAAGCAAATCCATCACGGCGAAGCGAGCGTCTCACGGCAGAGGCGCACATCACCGTACCAGTGCAACGAGCAGCTGGCGCAAAGCACACCGGCTCCGAGCTTCTGGCGGTCTCCTTTCACTTTCGCCGGATCGACGGAGATGAGGCTGACAACTTTTCGTCCGGCGACGGACCCTGACCGCCCTGCAAGAGAACAAGGCCACGGCGGTTCGCACCGGCCGCAGCCGCTCCTGGTGCGTGAGCGTACGGTAGACCGCACCGGGATCACCGCCTTGATGACGGCCCGGTCG